>NZ_JBSZQY010000006.1:0-42094 GCF_054165785.1 Staphylococcus sp. SA22
TAAAATTATCTATAGGTTTTTAAAAATTGTACATGTTTAAACAATCAAAAGTGTACATTATTAAATTATCATTTCCACTTGGAATTTATTTCACAAAAAATAGATGGCGATAAGTTAACCAAAGAAGATTCATTATGATTTTACTAATCAAAAAACGTCTACAAGTGTAGACGTTGAATGGTGGTGAGAGTGTGAGCGAGAATAAAGGAGAAATGATGACGCATAATATAGAAAAACGCATTAATAAATTAAAAACTTCTGGAAATCCAAAATTTAAAAAATTAGATTCAGATATTCACTATTTACTCAAGAGATTTGAAGGTGAAAAAAACCATAAAGGTTTTTATCCAAAGTTTAAACAAGGAGAAATAGTTTTTGTAGATTTCGGTATAAACGTTAATAAAGAATTCTCTAATTCACACTTTGCAATAGTGATGAATAAAAATGATTCTAATACGGAAGATATAGTAAATGTTATTCCCTTATCTTCTAAAGAAAACAAAAAGTATTTAAAGATGAATTTTGATTTGAAATGGGAGTATTATTTAAGATTGTTTTTAAATTTAATTAGCGCGCAAAATAATTCAGCTATATTAAAAGAAGTTTTCGATAAAAAATACCAAAAAAACAACACAGAATTCATCACTAAAGATTATTTTAGTGAATTTATATCTGATAGTTTAGAAATTGAAAATAAATTAAATAAAATTGACAGAAACATTAATAACATAGTATCAGCAATTGATAAGGTAAAAAAATTAAAAGGTAATAGTTACGCTTGCATAAATTCTTTCCAGCCGATTAGTAAGTTTCGCATAAGAAAAGTTTTACCCCAAAAAATTAAAAATCCAGTAATAGATTCTTCGGATATTATGTTACTGATAAATAGAATTAATAATAATATATTGCAGATTCCTGATATAAGATGATATAATTTTAATATATTAAAGGTTTATCCTTTAAAACACGTATATATTCGTTACCATTTTTGGTAATTAACCATGTAATCTTATAACTATAAGTGGCGTCTGTATTTTATACAGGCGTCTTTTTTTATACAATTTTCATGGGTAGCCCGCCTACCCTTATTATTTTTTGCCAATTTTGAGGAGGGAACGCATGAAAACACGTTGTTACGATGGTAAAAAATGGCAATATGAATTTAAGTATGAAGGAAAAAGATACCGTAAGAAAGGTTTTAGAACAAAGCGTGAAGCTAATTCTGCTGGACTAGACAAGTTAAATGAGTTAAGAAGTGGTTTTAATATAGATAACTATATAACTCTTGAAGAATACTTCGAAAATTGGATTAAAACGTATAAACAACCTGTTGTTAAAGAAAATACCTACCGTCATTATAGAAATGCATTACAACATATACAAAAACATAAAATAGGTAAAATGGAGTTATCAAAGATAAATAGACAAGTTTATCAGAAATTCATAAACGATTATTCAAAAGAACACGCAAAAGAAACTATAAGAAAAACAAACGGTGCTATTCGGTCAGCTTTAGATGACGCATTATATGATGGGCTTATTTTTAAAAATCCCGCTTATAAAGTTAATTATAAAGCCGGAAAACCTACGAAGTCAGAACAAGAAAAATTCATCTCGGTAACTGAATATGAAATACTAAAAGATCACGTCAGAAAGAAGAGAACTCGTTCATCATTAGCGCTATTCATAATGATTTGTACGGGTTGTCGTGTCAGTGGTGCAAGAAATATAAAGATTGAGCATATCAACCAAGTGAAAAACACTATATTTATTGACGAGCGAAAAACCGATACTTCCCCTAGATATATCAGTATCGCTAAATCTGATATGAAACACATTATGGACGTCATAAGTACATTTGCAATTAGCTATGATGGTTACATTTTCAAAGAAGCCGGATCTATAATTAACCTTCATGCTATCAATAATGCTTTGAAATCAGCCTGTAGAGTCAATAATATACCAATTATTACATCGCACGCATTAAGACACACTCATTGTTCTTATTTACTAGCAAAAGGTGTATCTATACATTACATTTCTAAAAGATTAGGTCATAAAAATATAGCAATAACTACATCCGTGTATTCTCATTTGTTAGAAGAAAAATTTAATGAAGAGGACAAAAAAACAACTAAAATTTTAGAAAGTATGTAATTTAGGGACCCATTAGGGACTCCAAACCCAATAAATACTGTTGTTACAAGGTTTCTATGTATCCAATCTGGATTCTGCAACATGATTGATACCTAACGCTTTTAAGCTTTCTACAATTGTACGGTCACCAGCTATGCACTTAATTACTGGTGTGAATTGCATATTTTTACTTTGAAAAACTGTTTGAAGTACTTTGGCGTTATATTTAATCTTCGATATATTTATGTTAACGTGTGCCATGTAGTACTACACCTCTTTTTTTATCGGATTATCTAACTCAATATTTAAATATTGCTTTACTTTATTTTCCATTCTCATATTTAACAACGCTTTGACAGTGATTGTTGGTCCAAACAAAATATCTTTTAACTCATTTGCATGTGGTAGTGTTGGGTTAATGGCATGCGCTACTACTTGCTGTACTATGTTAAATAATTCGGCTTCTTCAACACAATCATACTGATTAAAATGATGGATTAATTCTGCCATTTGATTTTGAATAACAGCATGTTGGAATTTTGCAATCACTGCATCTATAGAATCAGCTATTAAACTATCATTTGTAATTTTAATATCTGATACACGATGTTGTAATGTTTCTAAATCAATTCTAGAACCACCTAAATCTCTCACTAAAAATTGAATGTCAAAATGTGGCCCCAAGTTCACTACTGTATTTTGCATGTGTGCTTCTAATGCAATTCCATAATTTTGAATAAAAGCAATTAAAGGCGGGATTAATGCTTGAGAGTATCGTTCAATAAATGTCGTAATACTTTCTTTAGTAATTCCTTGATTTAACCACTCTAAGTAACTATCCACGATAACTTTTTGATCTATTGGATTTTTATTAACTAGACTTGCACTAACTACTGTTGCACCTTTTCCATCAATTTCAGGCTTTTGTCTTATAATACAAGCAAGCTGACGTGCCCTATCTTTATCAACATTTGCATATTCACCGAACGGTTCCATAGCAACTTTAAATCCTGGATATTGATTCAACATGTTTTGTAAAGCATAACTTAACTTTGGTCCATCTACAGTAGTCACAGTTGAGACTGTTCTAACGGCACTTGTTGCTTGTGCATCGACGGGCAACTTAACATGATATGGTTTATCAATTAAAGACATCGTCCTGAATGATAAAGTTGCTTTTGAAAGTATTGTAAACGGCGTTGGAATTAATATTTTTTTAGCAATCCATGCTTCAAAATATTTCCCTATCGTATGATCATATTGCCAAGGATGTACTAAAATCGCTCTATAGTCTTCACTTTTCAAACCTAAACTCTTCAAAAACACACGAATCTGATTGTAGTATTCGGGAATTATTTCATCAATAATAAATTGATCATTACCATCCATAGCTGTGCACACAACATGGTCTTTTTCAATCATCATAATTTGCAAAGGGATTTCTTTTTCAAACTCAGGTGCATATGCTCGTACTTCTTCCATAGTTAAGGGCAATTTCGTTTTGGTTAAAGGGTGTGTTGGATGCCCCTCTGGTACCAAACTCTCAGAATAAGTTAAATCATCTGTCTTATCACTATCTTTTACATGTTGTAACCATGAAAAAAAGTTAATATCTTGTGGTAATCTTGAAAATTTAAAACTTTGACTTATTAATGTTTGTCTGTGAGACATTTGCTTATATGTTTCAACTAAACTATCTCGACTGTGTATTAACTCTTCGCGTAGTCGCTCTGAAATAGGGATATCAAAGTCATGATTCAACACATCTAACAAACCTTCTAAAGTTATAATTAATGACGTTTCACCTTTATTTAAATAAGTAATATCACCTGTAAACTCATAGCGTTCTAATGCACTTTTTCTAACAACTTCAATAGTCAACACATGCATATGATACTGAATTTCAATTAAAGATTCTTTTTGTGAAATAAATGTTTGCTCGGGGTAAATACGTTCTTTAATAATGGCGTTAATTACACGATATTGAATATTTCTATCTGCCTTTGCCCATTCAAGATATACCATGATTACTTTCCTCCAACTTTAACTTCAACTTTCTATTTATAAAATAGAATACCATTGTAATGCATATAGTACTTATTCCCATTATTGAAAAAGTTCTAACAATGCCAAACACATCTGCACATATACTCATTAACAGACTTCCCAATGGAATCATACCTCTATCCATCATAATAATACTCAGTACTTTACCACGTTCATAATCTTTAACATTATTTTGAAAATAAACGCGATTTGTCGTACGTGCCCATTGACTAAATAACCCAATCAATGTAATACAAATGAACATGATGACAATATTGTGAAATACCACACCTAACAAAGCAATGCCAAATAATAATGAACTTAAATAATACATATTTACCATACCAATATATTTAAGTACTTTAGGTAAAACTAGCGTTGCAATAATACCACCAATGGCACACATCGTCATAGCGATACCAAATATTTCAGATTTCCCCGGAAATACTTTGTTTGTCAAAACTGGTAAAAGTGTCGTATATGAAAAACCTGTCGCCATAATCAATAATGATGTTATAAATATTTGTCGACCTTCCATATGTAATTTGAAGTAATCTATAATGACTTTTAACGGCATGTATCTTGTTGCATCTTCAGGTATTTTAGTTACTTTAAAATGTAATGGTAAACATAATAAAACTGCGATAAAATAACAAATTGCCTGTGCAAGAAATGTTGTTGGCGCATGATAGACTGCTAATATGACACCAGCAATGGCAGGCCCTATTGAACGACAAATATTAATGATGAATGAATGAAATGATACAGCTTGTGTAGTAGATATTTTATCTGATAAATCTGGTAAGATTGCTTGTCTTAAAGGTGTTTCAACCGCACTTAAAATCCCTCTTAATGTCGCATATATAATAATGACGCTAATTGGAATTGCAGTGAAACTATACGTAAGCACACATAAAATTGCAGTTACTAAAAATGATGATGAAATTGTAATTCTCAGCAATCGCCCTTTATCATATTTATCGGCAATTGCCCCTGCCCACACACTTAGTAATAATATTGGTACAAGTCTGCAAAAATTGACAATCCCCAGATAAACTGCGTTATGATAAGTGGTAAGCACAAACCAATTTAGCCCTATTTGTCCAATCCAATTACCTAGAAATAGTAGAAAAGAACTGCTAAAAAAATATTTTGTCATAAAACTTACACCCGCATTCTGTTGATAATAAGAATCATTATCATTAATATGGATTATACAAATCTATCTTGCTTTTGTAAAATATTTCATAGAGGTGAATTATGAACTTGAACTTAATTTTTAAAGAACAGACATTAAAATTTAACAAAGAAGAACAAGAAACATATTTATTTTTACAACAACATAATAACGATTGGGCTAATATTTTTAAAGAGATGATTTTACAAGGAAGAGATAAAGTCACTCAGAGATTAGTCACATCAATGCATCGCGAAAACTTAGTTAAAGCGCGCACTCAAAGTAAGAAAATATTGAGTCGTGATTTGATTATGTTAGATATCTCAACGACTCATATACTAGAAATCCAGTTCCCACAAGCTAAGCAAACATTATATGCTCCTATCACTGGAGAACACGCCTTTGATCGAATTGATGTTGAAGGCCCTTTCTACATTAAGGATGACATTACAAATACGATTACACGAGTACACCATCCAAATGAAATTCTTGAGTGTATTTTAATTGAAGCACCAGATTTAAAAAATGCTGCTAGTGATCAATTTCAGCAAGATTTAATAAACAGTGCAACTAATATGACATTTGCAATTAGCTATCAAGCACTGTCAATGCAACATGATTCTGCACCTTTATTTAATATTATCGAAAATAGCGAAGATAGTTACTTGCGTTCAGAGCAAGCCGTTATTGAAGGTCATCCGCTACATCCTGGGGCTAAATTACGTAAAGGTTTAAATGCATTACAAACATTCCTATATTCTTCAGAATTCAATCAACCTATTAAGTTGAAAATCGTACTGATTCACAGTAAATTAAGCCGTACTATGTCACTGTCTAAAGATTATGATACAACTGTTCATCAACTATTTCCGGACTTAATTAAACAATTAGAAAATGAATTTACGGCAAAGTTTAACTTTAATGATTATCACATTATGATTGTACATCCATGGCAATTAGATGACGTATTACATTCTGATTATCAAGCAGAAGTAGATAAAGAATTAATCATTGAAGCAAAACATACGTTGGATTATTATGCTGGTTTATCTTTCAGAACATTAGTTCCTAAATACCCAGCTATGTCGCCACACATCAAATTGTCGACAAACGTTCATATTACAGGTGAAATTCGTACATTATCAGAACAAACGACGCACAATGGTCCACTAATGACACGTATTTTAAATGATATTTTGAAGAAAGATGTCATATTTAAGTCCTATGCATCAACAATTATTGATGAAGTTGCTGGTATTCATTTTTATAATGAGCAAGACGAAGCAGACTATCAAACTGAACGAAGTGAACAATTAGGTACATTATTTAGAAAAAACATATACCAAATGATTCCACAAGAAGTCACACCAATGATTCCTTCAAGCTTAGTTGCAACCTACCCATTTAACAATGAATCACCTATCGTGACATTGATTAAACGTTATCAATCAGCTGCATCATTGTCTGATTTTGAATCATCGGCGAAATCGTGGGTTGAAACTTATAGTAAAGCATTGCTTGGTCTCGTAATCCCATTAGTTACTAAATATGGCATTGCATTAGAGGCTCACTTGCAAAATGCTATTGCAACATTCCGAAAAGATGGTCTATTGGACACGATGTATATTAGAGACTTTGAAGGTTTAAGAATTGATAAAGCACAACTAAATGATATGGGATACAGTACATCTCATTTCCATGAAAAATCAAGAATTCTTACTGATTCAAAAACGTCTGTGTTTAACAAAGCCTTTTATTCTACCGTTCAAAACCATTTAGGCGAATTAATTCTTACAATCTCTAAAGCATCAAATGATTCAAACTTAGAAAGACATATGTGGTGTATCGTTCGTGATGTACTAGATAACATCTTTGATCAACTTGTACTTTCGACACACAAATCTAATCAAGTAAATGAGAATCGCATAAATGAAATTAAAGATACCATGTTCGCGCCATTTATAGATTATAAGTGTGTTACTACAATGCGTCTTGAAGATGAGGCACATCATTATACTTATATTAAAGTTAATAACCCTTTGTATCGAGAAAATAATTAAAATTATAGAATTTCATTAATCATGAACTCAAGGATTACATTAACTTATTAAATACAATCTATACAAATGAGAGTATAACGCATCTCCCATATTCAAATTATTAAAAATCACAAAAAAGCTCGGCACTTAAATTGAGTGCCGAGCTTTTTTATCGAATAACTTATTGTAAACCTTGTCTTTCTTGGTTATTGTTTTCGTTATTTTTTTCGTGTTTTTGTTTCCACTCTTTTTGAGTCATTACATCGTCAACTTGCATGTTAACTTCAACTACATCTAAACCAGTAATATATTTAACTTGTTCTTTAACTAATTCAGTTACTTTACGGAAGATTTTTGGTGCTGATTCACCATATTCTAAGATTACTTTTAAATCTACAGCAGCTTGTTTTTCACCAACTTCAACAGATACACCTTGTGTAACGTTGTTGCCACTTGAGAATGCATTAGTGAATGTATCAGTTAAGCCACCTTTCATGTCTAAGATACCTTTAACTTCACGTGCAGCGATACCAGCAATTTTTTCAACAACTTCATCAGAGAATGTTAATTTATTTTTGAATTGAGGCTCTTGATTTTGTTCTTGTTGTTTTTGACGCTCTTCTCTTTCTTTTTCGTTAACACCAGTTTGATTGTCGTATGCTTGTTTTGCTTTATTGTTATCTACAGTCATAATAGATTCTCCTTTAACTTATTGTTTTTTTTATATTTTTTTAATTAAATTCTAAATTGATGAATTAACTCCATCTATTTAAAAAATTCATAAAATCTTGCTTACGGTCTTTTATATACCCAATACCCACACCAATTAAACATAAAACGATGATAAGTATTGTTTTCCAAAAACCTAACGTTAAGAATAATATCGCGATTAATAGAAACGCTAGGAAACCAACGATTCTCCATTTAAACACTTTTAAAAAATTAATCACTTGTTGTGTAGAGTCTTGTCCGTTTTGGTTATGATTGTTAGCCATGATATACCTCCCTTACAACACTCGTGGACCAGAAGTTTTCTGATCTCTCACATTAACTTCTAACTTACGTACTGGCATTTCTGTGAAATATTCTACATTCTTTTTAATATCCGCACGAATTGCTTCAGTTAAAGATTGTACTTGAACATTATTTGGTACGAAAAAGTCAGTTTTAATGTCGATATAAGATTTATTTTTTTTGTTATATAGTTTTGCAACTACATTCGGTTGTCTTACTTGGTCATATTTTGCAACTGTATCAAATGCAGTTTTTTCAACAGCTTTACGAGATACGTAAACATGACCATCATCGAAGTCTTTGTATAATCCAGGTTTTCGATGCGTAGGTTTGAAGATACTAAATACTAATATAAGACCTATTAATATCAATAGTGCAGCAAGTGAAATAAGTAATGGTTGGAACCATTCAAATTGAAGGAAGTAGTCTTGATATTCAGTTATACGTCCATCTTGGATATACATGAATAACAGGAACCCCACGATTACTACTATTAATAAGCCAAGGATAAAGTTTTTAAGTCGTTTCACCCCTAACGACACCTCCTTAGTTAAAGTTAATTTAAAAACATATTAAATATGTACCCATCAGATTTTTTCTTAAACATAATAAATTAATAACTATAAATTTATTTTTAATATATAAGATGAAGTACCATTTAGTAATATATTCCCTAGTTCAAATTAATGAAACCTAATTTTTAATTAATTTTCGTCAATATGTTTTGAAGAACGATATTCTAAAATATCTGGGTCACGATGTTTAATTAAAACCTTATTACTATTTCTCGGTTTCTCCTCACTCAAAGATTTTAAAAGCGACCATATCATCGCTATAATGACCACGGAAAATGGTAACGCAGCAATGATTAATAAATTTTGAATCGCTTGAGTACCACCTGTGTAAATCATGATGATTGCAAATAATGCCATAATGATACCCCAACTCACTTTGACAAATGACTTCGGATTAATATCACCACTTGAACTCAACATACCTAAAACATAAGTTGCCGAATCCGCTGATGTAACAAAGAAAATCATAATAACAAGTAAAGTAATTAAGCTTAATACAAAACCTAGCGGATAATGTTGTAGCGTTGCAAAAGTTGCCGTTTCTGTCGCAGCTTTAGCAATATCGGCAATATGATTATCTTGTAAGTAAATTGCTGACGCGCCGAATACCGCAAAGAATATAAAGCAAACTAACGCCGGGACAAAAAGTACACCTAGAATAAATTCTTTAATCGTACGTCCTTTTGACACACGTGCAATAAATATACCTACAAATGGTGCCCAAGATATCCACCATGCCCAGTAAAAGATTGTCCAATTTTGTAACCATTGGAATTTTTGACCACCAGACGGAATGCGTAAACTCATACTAAAGAAATTTGCAATATAATTACCTAGACCATTCGTAAATGTATTTAAAATGTAAAGCGTTGGCCCAACAATAAAAAGACCAATAAGTACTACAAAAGCAAGTGACATGTTGATATTACTCAACGTTTTGATACCTTTATCGATACCTGACCATGCTGACCAAGTAAATAATATGGTTGCAGTGACAATCAAGATTACTTGCATCGTGAAGTTACTCGGTACATTAAATAAAAAATGTAAACCTTCGTTTATTTGCAATGCACCGAAACCTAATGTTGCAGCAACGCCTGTTACTGTAGCTATGACTGCCAATACATCAATGGCACCACCTAAAGGGCCACGCATTGCTTTTTCACCTAATAAAGGCGTCAATGTAGCGCTGACTAAGCCAGGATATCCTTTATGAAAGCTAAAATATGCAAACACAAGCGCGACAATACCATAGACTGCCCATGCATGAATACCCCAATGGAAAAATGAAAACTGCATTGCATCATTAATTGCAGATTGCGTGCCAGCTTTATGAATAGGCGTTAATTTGAAGGCATGACTGATTGGTTCTGCCGTTGTCCAGAACACAAGTCCTATTCCCATACCAGCACTAAATAACATGGCAAACCATGATGGCAATGAAAATTCTGGGTCTTCACCTTCTTCACCTAATGTAATGTTTGCGTATCTTGAAAATAAAATATACACACAGACAAATAAAATAACTAAAACGAGCAATAAATAATACCAAGAAAAATGTAGCGCAATAAATGTAGTAATGTTTTGCGTGAGTTTTTCTAACTGTTTCGGAAATATGGCACCAAAAGCAACAAATATCGTACAAATCACTAACGATACCCAAAACACTAGACTTACTGATTTATTTTTCATAAATACAAACCCTTTCTGTGTAATGGTAAGTTCATACCCACAACTGTAACATTTTAATCATTTGTAATTTTATATAGACACAATTAATAATGCTTCATCTTTTAAAAATGATATATAAAACACACTCAAATTATTTATCAATGAACAACAAAGTATTTTATTGTGTTTAAGTAATGCCTTTCTAATGCATTATTGAATTGATACCTGCAAAGTTGCCATATTTCCGTTTAGAATCAATAGTCGCTAAACACAAAAATAAGTCGCCCTATACAGTATTTTCTGCATAAGGCGACTTTACTTACTAAACTATATATTAATTACTAATTTCCCAATCATTGACTGTTTTTCCAACAATTGATGTGCTTGATATAAGTTTTCAGGCGTTAAACCTTCAAAAACTTGTGTCGTTGTTGGTTGGTAATGTCCTGATTCTATATTTTTCGTAATATCTTCTAAATACTCATGTTGTTTAATCATATCAGGCGTTCGATGAATTGGACGCGCAAACATAAATTCATGTGTAAATGTTATACTTTTTAATTTTAATGCATTTAAATCTTGATCTTCATTAAAAGCTACGATAGTTGTAATATGCCCTAATGGTTTTATCAGTTCAATCATAGTATTGTAATACAAGTCTGTATTATAGGTGCAAAATATATAATCTACTAATGGAATTTCTTTTTCTTTAAATTGACGCACTAAATCCTCTTTATGATTCAATACGATATCTGCGCCCATTTTTTCACACCACTCTGTTGTTTCTTGTCGTGATGCTGTTGTAATGACAGTTAAACCATACCGTTTAGCAATTTGAGTGGCAATACTTCCTACACCCCCAGCGCCATTAACGATTAACACGGATTTACCTATATTTTCAGAAGGATTATGTGAAATTTTAAATGTATCAAAAAACGTTTCATATGCCGTAATACCAGTTAGCGGTAGACTAACCGCTTCATTAGCACTTATGTTGTGTGGCGCTTTTGCAACTATAGCTTCTGACACCAATTGATATGTCGCATTTGATCCTTGTCTATCTGGCGATCCAGCATAAAATACAACGTCACCCGGACTAAATAATGTAACGTCTGGTCCGATAGCTTCAACAGTACCAATAGCATCAAACCCAAGTACACGAGGTGCTTGAGTGACTTCCATTTGTCGTTGTTTTGTATCTACAGGATTTACACTAATGCTATTTACTTTGACTAAGATATCATCGTTTTCTGGCGTTGGCTTTCTTTGTTCGTATACTTTAAATAAATTTCCTTCTTCCAATTTAAAGGGCTTTTCAAATCCTATCATTTTCATATCGTTTCACCTCATTTATGAACTTATTTCTTATTATACAAAATAGAAGCCATGTGTGCTTGTATCGCAGCATCATGACTCCTTTTTCATTTGAATATATAAATAATTACAGACGACTTTCGTATTACATTTTAGACTTATTTATACCATGTTACTGAACAAATTTGCTTTAGATAAGAAAGTTATTAAATTTTGGTCAATTAACAAAGTTGGTTTGTTAAAACGTATACTTTATTATTCCGATACTTTAATAACTTGTTTACCAAAGTTATCGCCAGTAAATAAATTTTTAAATGCACGTGGCGCATTTTCAAAACCATCTTCAATGGTTACTTGTGACTGAATTTTACCTTCTTGAACCCATGTTGCAAGCTGTTCACTAGCTTCTTTAAAATCATTAGCGAATTCACTTACTAAGAAGCCTCTCATCATTACTTGCTTCTTAATAAGCGTACCTTGAATACGTGGTCCGATATCTGCTTCAGGATGATTATATGACGAAATTGCGCCACATACTGGTACACGTGCAAAACGATTTAAATGCTTAAATACTTCATCGCCAACTGTACCACCAACATTTTCAAAATAAACATCAATACCATCTGGTACTGCTTGTGCTAACGCTTCTGCAAAATCCTCTTTCTTATAATCAATACCAGCGTCAAAGCCCAGTGTCTCTGTTAAATAATTTACTTTTTTGTCGCCACCCGCAATACCTACAACACGGCAACCTTTAATCTTAGCAATTTGACCTACAACTGAACCTACAGCACCAGAAGCAGCTGAAACCACAACAGTATCACCGTCTTTAGGTTGTCCAATATCAAGCAGACCATGATATGCTGTTTGTCCTGGCATTCCTAAAACACTTAAATATAAATCAAGTGGTACATCTGTCGTTGGAACTTTAGTAATTCGATCCGCTTGGACATGATTAATGATTCGCCAAGGCAACATACCTACAACGACATCTCCTTTTTTATAATCTGCGAGTGTCGAATCAATTACTTTTGCAACGACATGGCTAACAATCGGTTTACCAATTTCAAAAGGCTGTACATACGAATCTGCCTTAGTCATACGTCCTCTCATATATGGATCCACTGAAATATACAGCGTTTGTACAAGTACACCATCGCTCTCAAGTTTAGGCGTGTCAATATCTTCAATTTTGAATGTATCCTCTTGAGGCATGCCTTCTGGTACTTTATTAAAAAGAATTTGTTTATTTTGCATCATTTATCACCTTTCTTTATTTGAAACTTTTACTTATTTGTTACTTAAGCGTTAAGTTTGAATTGTGTCTTCGTGATGTCTGTATGCAAATACATTCTTAGTTGTTATATTTTGACTTAAGCACTGATTCATTTAACTTCAAGTACATTATATTTGCTATAAACATAAATTAAAAATGTTACGACTTAGACATTTTATGGAAACTCTCAAACAATAGATAATTTTTGAAAAGCTCTAATATTACAAGCTTTTTTGCCCCAGAAAAACTAGCAGTTGCTTTATTTTTTCCATAAGAAGTCGATCAACTCATTAGCAACATTTTCATTCTCATGAAGCTGACTATGCTGTGCAGACTCACCTTCATATTTAGATTCTCGATAACTTTTCGGACTATTTCCCAGTAAATATTTTAATGATTTCGAAGAACTATTAGACACTCTGCCGTCTGAATGTGTACCATCTTTCAAATCTCCATAAATATTTAGCACTTCGATACCTTTACCTTTATAAATATCTTTTAGCACGCGTAATTGCTGATAAGGTTGATTCATTCGACTTGGTTTACCATCTTTATCAACTGTGATTTCATTGACATCTTCATTCATATTTAAAACACCATTAAATGTCCCTGCAATATTCACTTGTTTGTTTAACTGTGGCAGTGACTTGTCGTTACCATATGTCATCATATATTGTGCAAATGTTAAGTTCCCCATTGAGTGACCGACAAAGTTGAATTTATCGAAATTGTATTCAGATTGTAACTTAGTCAGTACATTTTTAAACCACGCAGCATTCTTATCCAAATAGCCTTGTCTGTTATTTTCAAGTTCAATTTTCACAATAGGATTCACTGCATCTTTACTTAGTTTCCCTTTAAATGTCACTGCACCATCCTTTGAAACGTAAGCAGTGATGATATCTTTAGTTACCCCTCTTTTTTCTGCTTGCTTCACCATAAATTTTTCAGAGTTGGCACTACCACCAAATCCATGTAAAAACAATGTCGGAATTGGCTTTTTAACAAATTGCTGTTGTTGTATTTTAAATGTTTGTGCCTGTCGTTGACTAAACACCACCGTAATAATAGAGCCTATAATAATAGCGACCGCTAACAATGTCGTAATAATTACAAAAATTTTCTTCACACTTTTAACTCCCATTCATGTCTTTTATATAAGTATAAAGGATGTGATTAAAAATGTCCTTTAGTTGATTTTGAATACATCATTAACTTTTAAGATGACTTTGGAAAGTTATCCGTTAACGTTTGTTAATTGATTGCTTATTTAACTTTCAATCGTGTGTCACCCATTGATTAATATATAAATATGTATATGCATGTTTAATTTATCTCTTTTTATAAATAAAGACCTACCAGCACTCGACTGATAGGCCTTTTAATATCTCTAATTATTTAATTTCTTTTGTTTCGGCTAACTCTTTGTACCAATAAGCACTTTTCTTAGGATAGCGTTCTTGAGTCTCAAAATCGACATAGAATAAACCATATCGTTTTTCATAACCATTTGACCAAGAGAACACATCCATTAATGACCAAATAAAGTAACCTTTTACATTTGCACCATCTTTAATAGCATCTGCAATAACGTTTAAATGTTGTCTTACATAATCAATACGTGCATCATCATGAACTGTTTTTTCAGATTCAATAAATTCATCTTTATATCCTAAACCATTTTCAGTGATATAAATCTTATGATAGTTAGGATAATCTTTAACAACACGCATGATTTGATCATATAAACCTTGAGGATAGATCATCCAGTCCCAGTCTGTGCGAGGTACGTCGACATCAAATTCACGTTGTCCGACACCTTTAAGTTGGTATTTAGAACCGCCTTTATCACCTGTCGCATTATGCGTGATTTCAGATTCTCCATCGTAACCTCTCATCCAGTCACTCATGTAGTAATTGATACCTAAGAAGTCGTTTAAATCTTTGGCTGCATCTAAAATGGCATAATCTTTATCTGTAATGTTTAATTTACCGCCATTAACAGATAAGATATGTTGCACACCTTCCATCGTTTCACGAGAATACTTACCTAAATATGTTGCATCTAAGATGAATTTATTATGGATGATATCTTCTAATTCTGCTGCACGAACATCTTCAGGATTTGATGGATCGAACGGATATTTTGTTGGCAATGCGTGTACAACACCAATTTCTCCTTGATAGCCGCCATCTTTAAATAATTTTACTGCTCTAGCATGAGCCACCATCATATTGTGATGTGATTGGAATACTTTTTCAAAATCATATTTAATACCTGGAGGGAATTTACCTACTAAATATTGGCCATCACCAATTGGTCCAATTTCATTGAATGTAGTCCAATATTTTACTTCTGGGAATTCTTTAAAACAATATTCAGCATAATCTACAAAGTAGTCAATCGTTTTACGATTTAGAAAATCGCCATCTTTGTGTAACACTTCTGGTGTATCAAAATGATGCAATGTTACAAATGGTTCAACATGACGTTTATGACACTCTGCAAATAACTTATGGTAATACTCAACACCTTTAGGGTTAACTTCGCCATATCCATTTGGGAAGATACGAGACCATGCAATTGAAATACGGATACCATTAACACCGAATTTTTCACTTAATTCTAAATCCACTGGATATCTGTTATAAAAATCACTCGCTGGTTCTGCAGTGTACCAATAGTTTTCTTCTAAATACGTATCCCATGCTACGCGACCTTTACCATCCGTATTTGTCGCACCTTCTGCTTGATATGCTGCTGTTGCTCCACCAAAAATAAAATCTTCAGGTAATGTTTTAGTCATATGAAAAACTCCTATTCTTAATTTTCAAATTGTTGTTGAACGAAATCAAGGGCTGCTTGGCCATCTCGTGTCAATTTGATATATTCAGCACCTTGAGTCTTCGCTAATTTAATACCTAATCTATCTGTATCTTGCTTAATATCTTCATAGTTAGACGCAACTTGTGGCGCTAAAATGATTAATTGGTACTCTTTCATAATGTCCATATGTGCGCCATATCCGCCAGCTGCCGCTTTCACTGGCACATGATATTCTTCAGCTGCTTTATTAAGTGCATTGGCCAATAATCCACTTGTACCACCACCGGCACAAAGTACTAAGACATTTGTTTGTTCTGTGATATTTGAAGCTTTAGCTGCATCGTCTGATACACCACTTGCCGCTAAAATTGAATCAGCTTTTTTCGTATCAAAGTTTGCTGCAACTTTTTCTTTTAAATCTGAATTACTTTCTTTACGTCCTTCTTCTTCATCAAGAATTTCACTATCATAAACTTTTAGGAATGGGTAGTAAATAATAATATCTACAACAATCAAAGTAATAGCTAGTACGAATGACCATAAACCAAAACCTGTACCCATGATAATGCCCAATGGACCTGGTGTTGTCCAAGGTAAATTCACACTAAAACTATTCATTCCTAACACTTCAACGAAAAGTTTGAAAATCCATACGTTAACAATTGGTGCTAATACAAATGGAATAAAGAACACAGGATTCAATACTAGTGGTGCACCAAATAAAATTGGTTCGTTTACACCAAAGAATGTTGGTACAACTGATGCACGTCCAATCGCTTTGTTTCTTTTAGATTTCGTCATCCACATAAACATGAACGGGACGACCAATGTTGCACCCGTACCTCCAAAAGTAACGATAAACATTTGTGTACCTGATGTAATAATTTTATCTGCGTGTTCTCCAGCTTGAAGCAACTTGAAGTTCGCTTCGATATTCGCATATGTAATGGCTGCAATTGCTGGTTCTACTATTGATGGACCATGAATTCCTACAAACCAGAATAATGCAAAGGCACCAAAGATAATTGTGACACCAATCCATCCATCTGCTGCTGTAAATAATGGTTCGAATAATTTTAAAATACCTTCCGCTACATTTGATTTAAAGCTGTTGCGAATGACTAAATCTAATGCATAAAGAATGATGATTACCGCTGAAAATGGAATTAAGTCCTTAAATACTTGTGAAATATTCGGCGGTACTTCTTTCGGCATTTTAATTGTAATATTGCGCTTCACACAGAAGTTATAAACAATAACAGTTACAAATGCTGATAAAAATGCTGTTAATAAACCTTTAGTTCCCATAAATGCACTTAAGAATCCACCATCTTTGGCTGGATCAGAAGCTAAGAACAAAAATCCACACATCGCTGCTAGCATTGTAGAAATAAAGTTAATTTGATTTGTACTTTCTAGCTTACGGTTAAATGAATCTGTTAAAGATTTCGCTGTCGTTCCTGCTACTAAAAATGCTACAAGCCCCATCGTATAGTTATATGGTTTCATTAAAATGGCTTCCATGCCTTTATCCCATTTAAAACCAAATATATTTGGCACGTATGCAATTAATAGAAAGATACTTGAGAATAAGATGACAGGCATTGCAGAAATAAATCCATCACGGATGGCTCTTAAATATATGTTACGTGATAATTTCTCGAAAAATGGCTTCCCTTTTTCAATTTGTGCGATCAATTTTTGCATCATTGTCATCACCCTCTTTTATAAAATTCTAATAAATGCTTCATTAAATCTTTCAGTAAAATTGTTGTCATTAAATGGTCTTGACCATGCATCATCGTCACACTGTATGCAATATCATCACCTTGCGCCTCTTTAGCTAACAAGCTTGTTTGTGCTCTATGCGCTTCAGCAATGCAATTGTTTCCTTCTTCAATCAATGCATCTGCTTTTGCAAAATCTCCAGCTTGAGCTGCTGTTAATGCTTCTAAAAACTTAGAACGTGCATCCCCTGCAAATGCAACAATTTCAAAACCTAATAATTGGACTTCTTCTCTATTCATAGCATTAATCCCCTTTTATACTTATTTTCTTTGTTTCCAAGATGTCGCAGTATCTTTTAATACTTTATTTAAGTCATCAATATTTTTGAAACCAGTTGTACGTAACCATTCACGAGCAGCATCTTCACCTTGTTCAATGTATACTTGAACAGCACCAGACCATGTAGCACGGCCACAAAGTACACCGTTGAATTTAGCACCAGCTTCGTGAGCAAATTTTAAAGTTTCTTGGAATAATTCCGCAGAAACACCAGCACTTAAGTAAATGTATGGTAAATGAGTTGCTGCATCTTGATCTTTAAAGTGTTGTGCCGCTTCCTCTTTTGTATAAACCACTTCACCTTCAGCAAAGCCTTCTACATATTTCATGTTTACTGGTACTTCAACTTTCAATACATCAACATTAAAGCGTGGTTCTGAGAATAATTTCATTGCTTCGTTAACCTTTCTAGGCTTAACTTTTGCGAATTCAACACTACCGTTATCAGGAATGTTGTCATCGTATGTTAATACTTCTAAAAAGAATGGAATATCTTCTGCAACACATTCTGAACCGATTCTTTCAATGTATGCTTTCTTTTGAATGTTAATTTCTTCAGTATCATCAACATCATAGTAAAGTAAGAATTTAACAGCATTTGCACCTTGTTCTTTTAAACGTTTTGCAGACCACTCTACTAAACAGTCAGGTAAACGACCTTTAGCGTTTACGTCATATCCAGTTTTTTCATAAGCAAGTAATAATCCACAATCTTTGTTACGTGCATCTGAAGCTGGTAAACCATATTCAGGATCTAATAAAATTGAAGATGCATATTGTGTTAACTCTTCCGCAACTAATACTTTTAATTGTTCAATTTGAGCTACAGTTGGCTCTTCAGTTTGATGTTTTGCCATCATGCGCTTTAAAGCACCACGTTGATCAAATGCTAATGCAGAAATGATACCTTCGTTATTACTTAATTGTTCAATTGATGCGATTTTTTGATTCGATTTTGACATTTTTTACACCTCTAAAACTTCAATTTGATTGAATAAATCATCATAATTATTTAAATTGACATAACCTGTTTGTGCTTCTTGTGCATTCAGCATGCCTAAAGTATTGGCTTTTTTTAGTAAATCGTGGTCGTTTTCATGATTAAGAATTGCTGAAGTAATTCCTGCAACTGTAGAATCACCTGAACCAACCGGATTTAATACACTTATTGTCGGAATATTCACTCTATAGAATGTATGATTGTGCTTAGCGAATGCACCTTGTGCACCTAAAGACACAATAATCCACTCAATCCCTTCGAATAAGGGTTGTGACACTGCCTGTTTCAAACTTTCTAAACTTTCATCAAGTGGCTGGTTAAGCAACTGATATAGTTCAGAAATGTTTGGTTTAATGACTGTTGGCTTATAAGGGTTTTCTAATACTGTTTGCAAAGTTGCACCCGAGCAGTCTAATATCACAGGCACACCTTTGTTTTGGCATCGTTCAATGATTTGTGCATAATAATCTTGATTTAATCCTTTTGGTAAGCTACCTGAAATAGCAACTGCTTCAACTTTTTCTAGTAATTGCTCAAAATGTTTAATAAATCCTGCAGCCTCTTGATTATCAATCTCCGGTCCCTGCTCTAAAATTTCTGTTTGTTGTCCTTCATGTAAAATTGCAATGCAGTTTCGTGTTTCACCCTTAATGTTATAAAATGCATGCTTGATGCCGGCATGATCTAATTTTTTAGCAATAAATTGACCTAATTCACCGCCAATAAAACCACTCGCAAGGACTGGCTCACCTACTTGCGCAAGTACTCTTGTTACATTTAAACCTTTACCACCAGCTGTTTTACTTACTTCTTGAACACGATTAACATCATCTAATTTCAATGCTGTTAATGGGTATGAAATATCAACGGATGGATTTAATGTTAAAGTTAAAATCATATGTGTCGTCCCTTAATCGTGGTATTCGCCTCTGTCCCATTTTTCTAAGAATTCATCAAAGAAATGTGGATCAGCTTGATCTGCATTGCTTGTTTCTAAATGTTTAATTTTAGCGATTAATTTTTTGTTCTCTTCAGTTGGTTTATATTCAGCATTAATAAATGCATCAATAATATCGCACATTAATAACTCACCAATAATACGTCCACCAAAGCCAATAACGTTCGCATTTAATTCTTCTTTAGCATATAACGCTGATGTCATATCACGTACTAGCGCTGAACGAACGCCAGGTACTTTATTTACAGCATTGTTAATACCAACACCTGTTCCACAAATACAAACACCTAAGTCTGCATTACCGCTAACAACTTGTTCTCCAACTTTTTTACCAAAAATTGGATAATGTGTTCTTGTGAAATCGTATGTTCCTACGTCAATGACTTCATGTCCTTTTGATTTTAAAAATTCAGATACACGCATTTTTGTATCTGTAACAATATGGTCGCATCCTAATGCAATCTTCATAGTAATTTTTCCTCCTTAGCACATTTTATTAAGCATATCTACGCGGATTTGGTGTCTACCACCATCGTATTTACCTTCAACAAAACCTTTAACGACATTTTTCGCTAATGTGTCTCCAACAATTTCAGATCCCATAGTGATCATTCTTGAATTGTTATGGCCTCTAGTCATATATCCAGAGCGTTCATCTGATACTTCAGCAGCAATCATGCCTTTGATTTTTGTAGCAACCATAAAGCTACCTGCACCAAATGCATCGATAACAATACCTAAGTTACCTTCTTGACTTTGAACATCTTTTGCTACAGCCAAAGTTGCATCAACAAAGTCAACTTCCTGTCCTTCTGTTACGTCAACAACGTCATATTTATTGTCTAATAAGTATGATTTGATGACTTCTTTTAATCGTTTGCCAGCTTCATCTGAACCAATAATAATAGCCATAATAAGACTCCTTTTTACTTTAATTTCGAAATACCTTTCTTAAAATATGACATGTTTATTTGTAGGTTATGAAAATCTTGAGAAAAGGCTTTCAATTTGATTACGTTTAAATTATAAACATAAACAAACAATAAATCAACATAATATGTTTATAATCTGTTTGTTTATGACATATTTTCAAACAATAAGTGAACATTCAAATTGTGGTGTTATTTTAATTAGGTATTCGTCTGAAATTGTAGTAAAACTTTGTCGAGGTTCCCGTTTACATAAATTTGCATAAAAAATAGCCCATAAATGAATGCAAATTCACATTCACTTATGAGGATATAGACACATATTTTAACAATGCAGTTATATTTTTAATTTAGTCGACTACTTCAATATATGTTTTAATCGTTTCTACTTTTTCTTCATCTTCATAATCCATAACCACTGCAGTTAATTCGTTTAACTGACAAAATGATGTAAAATCTTCTTTGCCAACTTTCGTATGATCAATTAGCAAGTATTTTTCAATTGAATTACTTAGTGCCAATTGTTGCGTATAGGCTTCATCTAATGTAGATGTCATCACAGCACCTTTATTTACTGCGTTACTACTAAAGAACATCTTGCTAAATCTTAGTTTTTCTAACATGGCATTCGCCATTTCACCTACAAACGCTTCTGTAATATGGCGCATTTCACCACCAATTAAATAGACACGAAAATGTGCTGTTTGTTTTTCCAACAAAATTTTATACACCGGCAAACAATTCGTAATAATTGTGAGCGTATGATGATTGACTTCTTCTGCTAATAGTTCCACTGTTGTTCCCGGTCCGAAAAACAAAGTATCCCCATCTTCAATTAATGATGCAGCTTTTCTAGCTATAAATCGTTTTTCTGCAATTTGACGGGTATGTTTTTCTTTATGCGACATTTCTTTATACTGAAATGTTGAATTACTGCGTGCACCACCATGAATCTTCGTTAAAATCCCTTTATTTTCCAATTCAATTAAATCTCTTCGAACTGTCATATCAGACACATTTAAACCTTCGACGATTTCATTCGTTCTTATCGTGCCCTTTTTATTCACTAGTTTAGCAATTTCGTCCAAACGTTCATGTTTATTCAATGTAAAATTGCCTCCTTTATTTAGGCGATTGCGCATTACCTTTTATGTTTAGACATCAATTTTAATATACATGCTTATTCTATAATAAAAATTGCGTAAAAACTAATATAATTTAACTGTTCGATTATATGTATAATTCATTTTTAAAAAGAACTGTTTAAACTGCGCCTTTGATAATCGTAAAATGAATATACTATAATAAAAGCAAAAGACGTTATAAATCATTCATTATTTTGATGGGGTGTTTAATTTGGAAAATGATTTAGAGACACTAAAACATATTATAGATAGTTCGAATCGTATTACATTTTTCACAGGTGCTGGTGTATCTGTCGCTAGTGGTGTTCCAGATTTCCGTTCAATGGGTGGCTTATTTGATGAAATTTCAAAAGATGGGCTTTCGCCAGAATACTTGTTAAGCCGTGATTATTTAGAAGATGATCCTGAAGGTTTTATCAATTTCTACCATAAGCGCTTACTATTTGTCGATACGATTCCCAATATCGTTCATGATTGGATAGCAAAATTAGAACGTAATCAACAATCTTTAGGTGTCATCACGCAAAATATCGATGGTTTGCACTCAGACGCTGGAAGTCAACATGTCGATGAATTACATGGCACGTTAAATCGTTTTTATTGTAATGCATGTCATAAATCTTATACGAAGTCAGATGTCATTGATAGAACTTTGAAACATTGTGATAATTGTGGTGGTGCCATTCGACCGGACATCGTATTATACGGTGAAATGTTAGATCAACCTACCATCATACGGGCATTAAATAAAATTGAACATGCTGACACCCTTGTTGTACTAGGTTCATCACTCGTTGTACAACCTGCTGCAGGATTAATATCAAATTTTAAAGGCGACAATTTAATTATTATCAATAAAGATCGAACACCTTATGATAACGACGCTACTTTGGTCATACATGACGATATGGTTTCCGTTGTAAAATCATTAATGACAGAGTAATCAGTACGTAAAAAGCATTTCCCGAATGGTAGGGAAATGCTTTTTATTTTGAAGTTATGTTTTTGGAATTCGGTGTTTGGTTTTCGGAATTCGACATTTGGTTTTCGGAATTAAAATGAGAGGAAAATTTTAATTATTGCGTGCAAAATGCCTTGGTTTTGTAGCGATTTTCATTTGATGAATTGTTTTTTGTTTGAATAGGATGTTGCTGCTTTATAACATTTTCAATCGCTAAAGGCCCATTCGTAAAAAATTAACTGTAAATCTTATGCTTACAACTCATTTTATTGTTTACTTTTATTGCGATTTTTCTTACTAAAGATATTTGTTTCATCAATAGATTTTTTATTACTAAAATAGACTGTAAAAATAATTGCCATTCCTGCAAATATTGGTATTTTATGATATTCAAATGGTACTAAGTACATAGCCGTGAGCATGACGATGCCTGTAATTAAAGTAATAATGGCAAAATGTTTATATTTCATGTTATTATCCCCTATACAATTTATTCTACATTCATTATATACTTCATTTTATAAAATTATCAATACTGTAATTATTATCTTAGGTAAGTTATTGCATAATACATAAATATATAATAACTTATTTTCTTGCTCCTTTCACTTTTTAAGAGTAATAAAATAACCTGAAACATTGACTTTAACATCCAAGTTTCAGGTTAGCGTAATGTAAATTATTTACTTTGTTTTATTATAATTAAACATCTAATTCTCTGCTTGTAAGTGCTTTAATCATCTCTGGATCAGCATGTGAGAAAAATTGGCTATTACTTTCTTCTAATGTCGCAATTTGTTGTTTATCTTCTTCTGTAAGTTCAAAATCAAATATATCTAAGTTTTGAGCCATACGCTTTGGATTGACTGATTTTGCGAGTACAACAATGTCACGTTCTACTAACCACCGTAAAATAACTTGTGCAATTGATTTGTTATATTTATCTGCAATGGCCTGCAACAATTGATTTTGGAATAATTGATTTTTACCTTCTGCAAATGGTGCCCAAGCTTCTACCACAACATTTTCTTGTTGAAGTGCTGCAACTTGTTCTTCTTGTTGATGGAATGGATTAATTTCTATTTGGTTCACTTGTGGTTGAATTCGATTATGAATACCTAAATCTACAATTCGATCAACGCCGAAGTTAGATACACCGATTGCTTTAATTTTACCAGTTTCTTTTAACTCTTCTAATGCACGCCATGAGCCATATACATCATTATAAGGTTGGTGAATAAGCACTAAATCAAGATAGTCCAAATTTAATCGTTGTAATGACCGTTCGATTGATTTGATAGTATCTTCATAGTTAACATTTTCAATCCATACTTTAGTCGTAATGAATAGTTCACTTCTATCAATACCTGAAGCTTCAATACCTTGACCTACTTCAGTTTCATTTAAATAACTTTGTGCTGTATCAATATGTCTATAACCCGCTTTAATTGCATCTTTAACCGCTTCTGCTGTTTGTTCTTGAGGAATTTGAAATACTCCGAAACCTAATACTGGTATCTTTACATCTTTACTTATTTCAATATGATTCATAAAATGAACCTCCTTTATCTTGTAAGTCCACTATAAACCATGGAGCAAACTCTATAGCAAGCCATAGGTTTACTTTCTCTCCCAAAGACGTTCAACATTGGCATCATGATTATCACTAGCATTGATTTTAGCAATATGATTATCATAATTATCAATTTTATATTGTAGTAAATCTCTCGCATCATGAATTGTCTTTAAGTTTTCATTTAATTCTTCGAGTTGCTTATTTAAAATTTGCTTTTGCTGTGCTTGAATATTTTCATTTTTAGGAAGCTGCGCTAATCTACAAAATTCGATAAGCGATTCAATACTGACGCCTGCATTTCGCAAATTTTTCACTAAATAAATCCAATTTAAATCACTATCATTATATATTCTATATCCATTTTCATCTCGATTAACAGGTGGAATCACACCAACCTTTTCATAATATCTTAAAGTGTCTTGAGATATATTCATGAGCGCTACGACTTCTTTAGTTTTCATTGCGACTATCCTTTCAGTTATGTTTGGTCGTCTAAAGTAATGTTGCTTTATATATTGTCATCTTCGTTTGAATACTTCTTATTTTATTACTCAAATTTAAATTTGTCTCTTTTTTAACATTTTACATTTCATCGTTTTTAATTACTTTAAAAATTGTATAACTTAAATATTTAAAATGATATAATCACTAAGATTGATAGTATTTAATTTTTTAAAATTATTTTCGTTGCAATTTTTGGGTGGTGCGGAAAATTTGGGTGATCGATTGTTTATATGCATCAACATTCTTTGTGGATTGTTTGAAAGTAGACAGTCATTTGTATACGTTAACGAATTTTGAAAAATTGAATCATTATTTAATCATAATATTCATTGCGCACGCGCAACACAAAAAGGAGACATGTCAATGACATATAGAATGAAGAAATGGCAAAAATTATCCACCATTACGTTATTAATGGCCGGTGTGATTACTTTGAATGGTGGTGAATTCAGAAGTATTGATAAACATCAAATCGCTGTGGCTGATACGAATGTTCAAACGCTAGATTATGAAAAGTTGAGGAACACATGGCTAGATGTTAACTACGGTTATAATCAGTATGATGAGAAGAATGACGCAATGAAGAAGAAGTTTGATGCTACGGAGAATGAGGCAAAAAAGTTACTTGAAGATATGAAAACTGAAAATGATAGGAAATACTTGTGGGATAGTGCAAAAGATTTAGATACAAAGTCTGCGGATATGACTCGTACCTATCGTAATATTGAGAAAATCGCAGAAGCGATGAAGCATAAAAATACTAAATTAAAAACAGATGAAAACAAGAAGAAAGTGAAAGATGCCCTTGAGTGGCTGCATAAAAATGCCTATGGAAAAGAACCAACTGAAAAAGTAAAAGAATTAAGTGAGAATTTTAAAATAACTGATTCATCAAAGAAAAAAGCTTTAAATTGGTGGGATTATGAAATTGGAACACCTAGAGCATTAACAAATACCCTTATACTCTTAAAAGAAGATTTTACTGATGAAGAAAAGAAAAAATACACTGCCCCTATCAAAACTTTCGCTCCAGATAGTGAGAAAATATTATCTTCTGTAGGAAAACCTGAACAAGCTAAAGGCGGAAATTTAGTAGACATTGCTAAAGTAAAACTTTTAGAAAGTATTATCGAAGAAGATACAACTATGATGAAAGAATCAATAGATGCATTTAATAAAGTGTTCACTTACGTTCAAAGTAATGCAACTGGTAAAGAACGTAATGGATTCTATAAAGACGGCTCTTACATTGATCATCAAGACGTCCCATACACTGGTGCTTATGGCGTTGTACTCTTAGAGGGTATTTCTCAAATGATGCCGATGATAAAAGCAACACCTTTTAAAGATAGTAATCAAAATGATACAACATTAAAGTCGTGGATTGATGAAGGATTTATGCCACTCATTTATAAAAGTGAAATGATGGACTTATCACGTGGTAGAGCTATTAGCCGAGAAAATGAAACGAGTCACTCAGCATCTGCAACAGTAATGAAATCATTGTTGAGATTAAGTGATGCCATGGATGATTCAACAAAAGCTAAATATAAAAAAATTGTCAAAACTTCAGTAGAGTCAGATTCAAGTTATAAACAAACCGATTATTTAAATTCATATTCAGACATAGATAAAATGAAGTCTTTAATGACAGATAGCACTATTTCTACTAATGGTTTAACACAACAACTTAAAATATATAATGACATGGATCGTGTCACCTATCATAACAAAGACTTAGACTTTGCATTTGGTTTAAGTATGACGTCGAAAAACGTAGCACGTTACGAAAGTATCAATAATGAAAATCTAAAAGGTTGGCATACTGGTGCTGGAATGTCTTATTTATACAATAGCGATGTCAAACACTACCGTGATAACTTCTGGGCAACAGCTGATATGAAACGATTAGCAGGTACTACAACTTTAGATAATGAAGAACCTAAAGAAAATAAGAACTCCGATAAAACTTTTGTAGGCGGAACAAAATTTGATGACCAACATGCTAGTATTGGAATGGATTTTGAAAATCAGGACAAAACTTTAACTGCCAAAAAATCATATTTCATATTAAACGATAAAATTTTCTTCTTAGGAACTGGCATTAAAAGTACTGATTCATCAAAGAATCCAGTGACAACGATTGAAAATCGCAAAGCGAATGGGTATACGTTATATACAGACGATAAACAAACAACCGCTTCCGATAATCAGGGAACCAATTCCGTCTTTTTAGAGTCACCCAATAAACCTAAAAACAATATAGGCTATCATTTTTTAAACAAACCGAAAATAACTGTAAAAAAAGAAAGTCATACTGGTAAGTGGAGTGATATAAATAAAAGTCAAAAGGATACACAAAAAACTGATGAGTATTATGAAGTAACTCAAAAGCATTCTGATAAAGACGATAAATATGGATATGTGTTGTATCCTGGAATATCTAAAAATGTCTTTAATACCAAAAAAGATTTAGTAACTATCGTTAAACAAGATGATGACTTCCACGTTGTGAAAGATAATGAATCGGTTTGGGCTGGTGTCAATTATAGTAATAGCACTCAAACTTTTGACATTAACAACACTAAAGTCGAAGTTAAAGCCAAAGGAATGTTTATTCTTAAAAAGAAAGATGATAACACTTATGAATGTAGCTTCTATAATCCCGAATCTACAAATACCGCTTCAGATATTGTATCTAAAATTTCAATGACTGGATACTCTATTACAAACAAAAATACATCGACTACAAATGAATCCGGCGTACGCTTTGAATTAACTAAATAAGCAAGAAAATCTCTATCATTCACCTTGTAACCCACAGACCACATCCCCTTTGATAAGTTCTCGATTATTTATAAATCGATTTACCAAGGCATTCAGCAAGTTTCTCCTCATTTAATTATTGTAATCTGACTACTTATAATTATCCGCCATTTTTTTAATTGTTTGTTTCATTTTATTTCTAATTTCAGTTGGTTCTAAAACTTCACACTTATCTCCAAAACTTAAAATTAATCCAAAATAATATGAGTTGTCGATGAATGGGAAGTCAACTACATAATATCGATTATTTTGTTGCCTAAAGCTATCGTAATCACAGAAATCTAATAAACGTTCAACAATTGATTCGTGTACGCGAAGTGTAATTGTCATTTTTAATTTTTCAAAAATTCTATTTGTAGATAATAATGGGTCTATATACATTTTTTTAATAAATTTGCTTTCTAATTCTTGCAAATGTATAACTCGATTTAATTTAAGTAATCTAAAATCATCTCTTAAATAACAATAAACATAACAATACCAATGTCCTGCTTTTAAAATAAGTTGATATGGTTCGACTTCTCTTTCTGTTTTATTTCCTAAATGATTAATATATTTAATTTTTAATACCTGATTGTTTTGTATAGCGTTTTTAAATTTAATCAGTTGTTCATCTATATTTCTTAATTCATTCCAATGATTAGAATCTAATTGAAATTGTTCTACTTGTGTTTCTATTGAATTTAACTTTTCTTTCGGTATTAAACTTTTAATTTTTAGATTTGTATTAAAAAAATCATTATTCTTTAGTTTTTCCGGAAAATTAGAGTTACTAATTAAAAGACTTGCTAATTCATTTTCAGTAAATGTATTTTTATCTATTTTAAAATTTTCCATAATTTCAAAGCCACCACCGACACCTGGAATAGAATAAACAGGTATTCCAGCTATATTTATCGCTTCTATATCTCGATAAATTGTACGTTGTGATACTTCCATTAATTCTGACAACTCATGAGCACTTACACGTTTTCTCTCATTCAAAATCAAAATAATACTAATTAACCGACTAATTTTCATACAAATTCCACCTGTCTTTTAATTGTTGCCATACAGTTGGTCACTTTAATTTCTTATAATGATATCAAATTAAACTACAGGAGGATAATTATGAAGAATGTATATTTTTATATTATAGATGGTTTAGCAGACTGGGAAATAAGTAATATTTTAGCCGAGTTAAACTCTAAGCGATTCTTTAAAAAAGATGCTCAAACAATAAACATAGAAATGGTTAGTAACTCAAAAACACCTATTACTACAATGGGAGGTATTAATATTAAGCCCGAATGTTTAATTGAGGAAATTAGTATTTCTAAAGACACTTTTCTAATACTACCTGGCTCAGACACATGGAATGATTCAAAACATTTACCTGTAATAAAAATTGCTAAAGAAGTTTTATCAAATGGTGGCTATGTTGCGGCTATATGCGGAGCAACAATTTCGCTAGCTGATATTGGTATATTAAATGCATATTATCATACGAGTAATGACTTATTATATCTAGAAAGTTTTTCTTCAAATTACCATGGACAAAAATTATATATTGATCAACCATCTGTATCTCATAAAAATTTAATTACTGCAAGTTCAACTGGCGCACTAATGTGGACAAAAGATATACTACATCATCTAGATGTATTTAAACATTCTACTTTAGATGCATGGTTTAACTATTTTAGTACCGGCAATTCAAAGTATTACTTTGAATTACAACAAACATTAAATAAAGATGATAATTAATGATTTAAAATTATAGTAACATTATGGTTTATTATAATTCCTGTTTCAAAATACACGAGTCATATTCCTCGTTAAAAACTATTACTAAAATTCAAAAATATAAAAAAATCAAAAAGTATGTTTTAAACTTTATGAAACGTGTTATATAAATAGTGTAATATACCACAACTTTAAAAGGAGATTGAGATATGAAACTAAAATCATTTGTTACTGCCACTTTAGCATTGGGATTATTATCAACGGTCGGAGCTGCATTACCTAGTCACGAAGCATCTGCAGATAGTAATAACGGCTATAAAGAAATGACAATGGATGGTTATCACACTGTTCCTTACACGATTTCAGTAGATGGTATTACTGCATTACATCGAACTTACTTTGTTTTTCCAGAAAATAAAAAGGTACTTTATCAAGAAATTGACAGTAAAGTAAAAAATGAATTAGCTTCTCAACGTGGTGTTACAACAGAAAAAATTAATAATGCACAAACAGCAACGTATACACTTACTTTGAATGATGGTAATAAAAAAGTAGTGAATCTAAAGAAAAATGACGACGCTAAAAATTCAATTGATCCAAGTACAATCAAACAAATACAAATTGTAGTTAAATAATAATTTGAAAATGAAAATAGTTATACAAGGCAAACGCTGAAAAATTGCGTTTGTCTTTTTAGTATGAAACAAATGATTGAACTTGTAATTTATTATTGATTGCTTCTACTGACAATAGATTAGATTGGCCTATACAATTGTAAATTCGATATGAATGTCTTCCGCAATTTATAATCTAACATAACAGCAAATCTCAAATATCTGAAACCTAAATAAATCCCCTCACTACCGTTAATAGTGAAGGGATTTATTTTATTACTTAGACGTATGCTCTATGACAAACATGCTTAACCGTATTAAACAACCTTTTATCATTGCTAAATTTCCAAATCGAACATTATGAAGTCAATGCTTCAATTTTTATAATCCATCATTACATTTCCGCATTCATTATTCAGCTTCTCTAATTTCGTCTGCAATATCTTTATAGTCAATATTTGCATTTATGAAATCTTCATCTTGAATTGGAAAATGCTGTTCAAATGTTTCTATATTTTGGATTTCTACTTTAACATCTTCTACTTCAAAATCTAAGACATGTCCGCCAAAGTTACGATCATCATTTGCAAAGTGTACATGGAATCCTGCTGATCCGATACCATGGAATAGTTCTGGTGTAAAGAACCCAACGACTGAACCTTTGACGTATGTTTCAGTTTGTTCAGGTTGTCTTCTAGCTGAATCAATTAAACGTGTATAAGGTGGCTCTTGTGCCGGCATCATACGTACATGCATTTTTTTAAATAAGCCTGAAATTTTTACTGCCGAAAATAAATTTTCACTCAACATCTTTTCCTTAATTTCTGCAAAAACTGCTTCAGAAGATTTATCTTTCGTTTCATAGCTTGTATCTGCTACGAATTTAGTTACAGTTGCATATGGTGTTAACTCATCACCTTTTAATTCCACAAATTCTTTATGTTCATTTGCATGATAGGCTTTTCCATCTAAAAAGATGACCTCACCATTTGAACCTGTTAGTGTAGCGATACCTAAATCACCATGTTGCAATAATTCATTTATTGATGCAGTTCCTTTTAATAAACCTGCCATTAATGTGCCTAATGTACCATGTTGATATAAAACACTAGCCATAAAATTTCCCACTCCTCATTAACATTTATCTTTGTTTTAGTTAAATACGTCAGGTAACATATTTGTTGAAAGTTTGATATTATCTTTGTAATTTACAGGTATATCAATTAATACTGGACCATCTGTTTCATAGCCCTCTTTAATTGCCGCTTCTAATTCTTCTTGATTAGTAACTCGTAAACCTTTTGCGCCAAATGATTCAGCATATTTTACGAAATCTACAGGACCGAAGTCGACACCTGATGAACGTTTATATTTCATTTCTTCTTGGAATTCAACCATGTTATATTTTCCATCGTTCCAAATAAGTTGAATAATGTTTAGATTTTTACGTACGGCCGTTTCTAAATCTTGTGATGAAAATAAAAAGCCTCCATCGCCAGCAACGGATACAACTTGCGTATTAGGGCGTACAAGCGCAGCTGAAATTGCCCACGGTAATGCTACACCAAGCGTTTGCATACCGTTACTAAATAATAAATGTCTTGGATTGTAACTTCTGAAATTACGTGCCATCCAAATATAGTGACTACCAACATCAACTGTCACTGTTGTTTCATCAGTTAATACCTTTTGCATAGATTCTATAATTTCAACTGGGTGTAAGATGCCTTCTTCATGCGTCGCTTTAATACCAGTTTCTTGATCAATATGCGCTCTTAACTGTTCTAATTCATCTAAATGTTGTTGATTTATAAATGGTTCATCTACTTTGTCAGAAATCATTTCAATCGTTTTAGCAATATTACCAATCAACTCTTTTTTCGGTTGCATATAATTAGTAATTTCAGCTTGAACTTCGTCAATATTGATTATTTGCGTATCTAATTCTTTATTCCAGTTACTAGCCTCATATTCTATAGGATCATAACCGATTGTAACAACTAAATCACTTTTACGTAATAATTCATCACCAACTTGATTACGGAATAAACCCACTCGTCCAAAGAAATGATTTTCTAATTCACGACTAATCACACCCGCACCTTGGAATGTTTCTACAACGGGTAAATTGGTACGCTCTACTAATTTGCGAATAGCATTCGTTTCGTCTGCACTTGAACTTCTCATTCCAGCTAGTAAAACCGGAAATGATGCATTTTTAATCACTTCAATGACATCATTAATATCCTGTTCACTTGGTACACCTAAATTTGGTTTTTGACAAAGTGATATCGCCTTAGATTCAACTGGTGAAGAAATCACATCTTGCGGAATACTAATAAAACTTGCGCCATTTTTTCCTGAAGTAGCAATTCGAATTGCATTTGTCATAACTTCTGATAATGATTCAGGATCTTGTACTTCTTCACTATATTTTGATGAATATTTTAATAAAGCAGCATTATCAATACTTTGATGCGTTAATCGTAATAAATCATTACGTTTCACTTGGCCACCTAACGCTAATACAGGATCCCCTTCAGATGTAGCTGTTAATAGTCCAGTCGTTAAATTACTTACACCAGGGCCACTTGTAACAAGTACTACACCCGGTTTGCCTGTTAATCTTCCAATACCTTGCGCCATCATTGCGGCGTTTTGTTCATGACGCGTGACAATAAGTTCAGGACCATCATCAATTAAAGCATTAAATAGATAGTCTATCTTTGCACCCGGAATACCAAAAACATATTCTACCCCATTATTTTTCAAAGTATCAATAACCATATCGGCTGCAGTGTACTTTTTATCAGTCATTTATATTCATTTCCCTTCAAATGTGATGTGTATTACATATAATTGATTTGTGAATTGTAATCCAATGATAGTTATGTAAAATTAATGATATTTATCAAAACTTTACATATATAATTAGATTTGTAATACATAAAAATTGCCTTCAGCACATTATATATCCTTTGTAAGATGAATAAAAATCGTTATTTGTAATACTAAGTATTCCAAAAATGCATGAGTAGATTTTGTGCAGTGTGATTATGAGGGATGTCGGGTTGATTGGTGTGTAGGATTGTTAGCATATTTTGGGATGAGGTCTTTAGTCAATGACGGTTTGAAATTGTCGTTTTATGGCGGGCTGAAAATGCTGTTTTATGGCGGTTTCAAATTGTCATTTCGATAAAAAAAGCCACAGCAAGACTTAGATCTAATTGTGACTTATACATTTCATACTTATATTTATCGATTGTTTTTATAGTTATAAATGATAGATGCAGTTCCTAAACAAATTAAGAAAATAATCATTAAGTATATAGAAAAGTTATCTGTTTTAATATAAAACTTAAAAAGTAGAAACGCCAACATCGCAACGATAAAATAAACAGGAATAAAAGCTTTCTTCCAAAATATAGAATCTTTCAATTAAGTCACTCCTTATTTTGATAACACTCTTAAATGATGGTTTTTGAGTTATCTTCCGGTTTTCATCCGATAGCCCTTTCCCTTGAACCACTATGATTAGAACATTATTGTCCGTCCTCCGCAAGCTAAATGACAATTTAATAATGTACACTTTTGATTGTGTAAGCATGTACAAATTATACGTGTAAATCAATAATTCATAGTTGAATTTATTCTATTCCTGAGACAATAAATAAAGGGAAAGTTCATTTGTACTACATACATTTCATATTCCCAACACAAACGCAAAAAAACACCTCGACATAACATCGAGGTGTTTTGTATATATCGTCCGACAATTAACGTTTTGAGAATTGAGGTGAACGACGAGCTGCTTTAAGACCTTGTTTACTTTAGGGTTTCATATAGTTGCATATACTGTCTTAAGGCATGATATTATAGGTTTTCTAATTTTTTCGATTGCATAGAATTGCATCAAATATCACTCAGGGGTAACTAAATAAACTGCTGTCCGGTGGTATATACTCTTCTCGTATCGTCCGATTATCGTCCGGTTATCGTCCGGTTATCGTCCGGTCGTAAATATATTGATTTATCAATGTTTTTATGTATATCAATAGGTTATCGTCCGGTTATCACATGATGTATTTATTAGCCTCTAAATAAATAATATCTAGTACCTGGACCTCTACCTTCGGATCCGATAATTTCTAATTTCTTTAGTTCAGCAATTAACTAAGATGTATAAATTTTTTCGAAGTCATATTGTTTCTTGAATTTCAAGTCTACTTGCTAACTTACCATCTGATAGAAATTCTACAACCTCTGTCAACTTCTGATTAGTAGGTATTTTATTTAACTTGTAATTCTTATTAAATAATACTACTCGAAAATCCCCCTCTTTACTCGAAAGCTCACAAAACCCTTGATATCATTGGTTTCCCATGATTTTTTAATATTTTTCTTTTGAGTTACTCGAAAATTTCTCTCTTTACTCGAAAGCTCACAAAACCCTTGATATCATTGGTTTCTCATGATTTTTTAATATTTTTCTTTTGAGTTACTCGAAAATTTTTCTCTTTACTCGAAAGCTCACAAAACCCTTGATATCATTGGTTTCCCATGATTTTTTAATATTTTTCTTTTGAGTTACTCGAAAATTTTTCTCTTTACTCGAATCCGAGTAAATAATATGTTCTCTTTGGATCATTCTTACTTGATCCATGTGTCGATATAATATTCATTTCCTCTAATTCTTTCAATCTTTTTCTAGCAGTAGGAACAGACCTTTGAATAATATTAGCAATTTTAGATGCTGTTAGTTCGCCTTGATTATATAAATGTCTCACAATTAATTCTTGTTGCTCATTTAAACTTTCAAATAATTCAGGTGTTATTATATTACTCACTCTCCCTGTTTCTCTTTTTTTCCTTGCTATTATGTTATTCTTCAAAGCTAGTTGTACTGAACTATTATTAGGCTCTGAGTATACAGGATCATCTAAAAAATATTCCTTCATTTCGTCAAATATACGTCCCACGCCCTCATTTGATTCTCTCACCCATTTATATTGAGTTAATGCTGCAGCTAATTTTGGATTCCTTGAATATCTTTCTTCTTTAATATTCTCTAACATAACAGAAGCAGGCAGTGCACCCGGGCTACTAATTTCTAATCTGTCGTCAAACATTTTTATTCTTATATGATCGCCTTGATTATCATATCTGCGATGTACAATAGAATTTATCATTCCCTCAAACCAAGCAAATTCTGGATATTCTGGCAAAGTTACAAATCTTCCCTCTTTACCTAAAAAAGTATATTCACGTAATTGTGTATTGATAAAGGCTCTCGCTTCTCTTATTGCTACTGGCAAAGCTTTATCAAAAGTAATATCTTTTACAATGTTAAGTCTTGTCCCAGATTCTTCTTTTGTACCTTCATACCTCATAAATCGAATTCTAGCGCCTGGTAAATAAACATTGATGTTATTACTAAACAATAACAAACCTGCAACTGTCAATTTACCTTCACGCATAAATCCTCTAGCTTTTAATAATTTTTCATTATCTACGTTTGTATTAAGTAATTGCTTAAATTCATCAACTAGTTCTTCATTCACATCTTCAATACTAGAATACTCTACTAATTCTTCTTCGAATCTTCGTGAACCACGGTCGTATTCTAGATTTGTAATTTGATTGTGTGTCAGTTTTCTACTTTTATCGTTAATCCTTAAATATACTGAATCATCTTTTAAGGTGATTATGGCATCATAACTGGGTTCAATGTCGAAAATAAGAATTTCATCCATAGTTCCATCGCGTTTCTTCACTTCTATTATTTCATATGTATATTTAGGTATTCTATATAAATGTTCGAAAGGTGCTTCAATATAAACCTCTTTCTTTTTTGCTTTTGAATGATTAAATCCCGAAATTTCTCCATTATCTTCAATACCAATTACCAGTTTGCCACCTTCAGCATTTGCAAACGCACTAATGTGTTGAGCAACATCTTTAGGATTTATAGATGCCCTCTTTCGATCTAGAAGCTGTCCTTCAACCTCAGTTTGCAAATATTCAATATACTTACTACTAGTCATATATAAACCTCGCAATCTCGCATCTTATTGACTTTATTATAACATTCAATACGATATCTATCGAATATCATTACAACCTCTATCTGCTTGTCGTACGAATCCCAAAGAAAAACAAGGTCATTTCATATGGTTTCCTAAAGTTTGATATCATTGAATTTTAAGCAGAATTGAAACAAATTAGTTACTCTAGGGGTAACTAAATGGTATCTAAATAACTCTATAAAAATACAAAAAACACTCTTTGGAATAATCCAAAGAGTGTTGTAAACGTTTCTTCAGTTGAACACAAATTGCTCCCGCAATTTGCGAACTCCATCTGTAAACGAACAAGTTCGCAACAGCTGCAGCTTAACGTTTTGAGAATTGAGGTGAACGACGAGCTGCTTTAAGACCTGGTTTTTTACGTTCTTTCATACGTGGGTCACGAGTAAGTAATCCAGCGCGTTTTAAAGAACCTCTGTATTCAGGATCTGCTTCTAATAATGCACGAGCAATTCCGTGACGGATAGCTTGAGCTTGTCCAGTGAAACCACCACCATGTACGTTAACTAAAACATCATAGTTACCTTTAGTTTCAGTTACATCAAATGGTTGGTTTAAGTCTAAAATTAATGATTCGAATGGTAAGTATTCGCGTACGTCACGGTTATTAACTGTGATGTTACCTTCACCTGGTACTAAACGTACACGTGCTACTGAGTTTTTACGACGGCCTGTGCCTCTATATTCAACTTGTGCCAAAGTCATTTCCTCCTTCTAATTAACCACGTAATTCGTAGTTTTCTGGTTGTTGTGCAGCGTGTGGATGTTCAGCGCCACCATATACAAATAATTTTTTACCTTGTTTTTCGCCTAAACGAGTGCTTGGTAACATACCTTTAATTGAGTTTTCAATTAAACGTTCTGGGTTAGTTCTTCTTAATTCACCAGCAGTGATTGATTTGATACCACCTGGGTGATTTGAGTGACGGTAGTAAACTTTGTCAGTTTCTTTGTTACCAGTAAATTCGATTTTTGATGCATTAATAACGATTACATAATCACCAGTATCAACGTGTGGTGTGTAAGTTACTTTATTTTTACCGCGTAAGATAGATGCTACTTCTGATGATAAACGACCTAATGTTTGGCCTTCAGCATCGATAACATACCATTTGCGCTCAATGTTTGATTCATTTGCCATAAATGTTTGACGCATAATAATTGTCCTCCTAAAAAATAAATGCTTCTATTCAAGCTATAAACAGTTTCATAACCTAATAGATGATTTCATTTGTTTCATTTTTAAAACGTTTAATTTCATTTATTTTGTTAACTGTTGTTCGTTTCTGCTTATATATCTTGTAACACAATAAGTTTCCGGGGCTTATCGTGGGGTGGATATAAAACAATACCGTTAATAATCTTATAATTTCACAAGCTTTTTGTCAATGGCAATCAGTCATTTTGTAATGATTTTTTACGATGTATTTTGATATCGTTACCAAAGTCTTTTAATAACTCATTTTCATCTAAATAAATTTTCTCTAAATATAATCCTTCAGCCGGTGCAGTAAAAGGTACATTCTTACGATTCTTTGATTCAAGAAGTTTTGGTACATCAGATACTTCATGTCGCCCTTTTCCAACTTCTATTAAAAATGCAACTAAGACACGCACCATGTTATATAAAAATCCAGATCCAGTGACAATATAATCAAAGCCATCATCTGTCTTTACAATTTCACTTTGGTATAATGTTCTAACCTTACTTTCTACTTCAGTTTTTTGCGAACAAAATCCCGTAAAATCATGTGTACCTATGAATTGTTGTGCCGCTCTGTTCATTTTATCTAAATCCAACGGTTCAGGAATAAATGTTTTCAAACCACTTTGAAATGGATCGCGGTGTTGTGCTTGATATACTTTATATCGATAGCGTTTACCGACACAATCGTAACGACAATGAAAATCGTCATCGACTGTAACTACATTGTTGACATAAATATCATCAGGCAACGTTCGGTTCATTGCATATTGCCATTGTGACATAGGTATATTCAGCTCTGTGTCGAAATGAAAGTATTGCTGTATCGCATGTACACCTCTATCAGTCCTACTTGAAGGATGGATTCTCACATGTCTTTTATGCATGCGTTGTAATAGCTTTTCAAATTGTTGCTGTACCGTTCGACCATTTTGTTGAATTTGAAAACCTAGAAAATTATTTCCTTGATACGCAATTTCTACTAATATACGCATGAATTTACACTCCTGAATATTTTAATACGAATAAAATAATTGCAATTGGGATAATCATGATTAAAGATAACGTATCTCTCAATTGCCATTTAAGCTGTCTGTAGCTCGTTCTCTTAACATTGGCATCATAACCCCTAACTTCCATTGCGACCGCTAATTCTTCGGCGCGTTGGAAAGCTGAGATGAATAGTGGCACTAGTAATGGAATAAATGATTTAATACGTGTTGCAATGTTCCCTGAACTTATTTCAGAACCACGCGACTTTTGCGCCAAAATGATTTTATCTAACTCATCCATTAACGTCGGGATGAATCGTAACGCAATGGACATTATCATACTTAATTGATGAACTGGTAATTTAAACATCTTTAGTGGCGCAAGTAATCTTTCAAACGCATCTGTTAAATCAATTGGACTTGTAGATAGTGTCATAATTGTTGCAATCATCACAATCCCAATTAAACGCAGTGATATATATATCCCTTCTAAAATACCATTAGTTTCAATCGTGATGCCATGCCATTCAACTAATACATATCCACCTTTAGTTAAAAATATATGCATCATTAAGGTGAAGATTAAAAAGAAAAATATTGGCGTTAAACCTTTGATTAGGAACCATAATTGAATTTTTGCTAATCTCATAAAGAATAAGATAAGTGCAAACACCCAAAGGTATGTTAATGGTGAATGACAGAAAAATATTAATATAATAAAAAGAAAAACAAACATTAACTTTGCTCTTGGATCAAGATGATGAACAAAAGAATTAATTGGTAAATATCGCCCTATAATCAATTTATTTTTCATGTTGCCACTCCTTATACAAGCTTACAAATGCTTCTTCAGTTAAGGCAATATCTTTTAATTTTGTTTGATGTTTTTGTTCAAAGTCATATTGTAACTGAACAATTTCTGGCAAACCAATATGCCAATCCGCCAATTTTTCTTTATCTTTGAAGAGCTCTTTTGGTGATGTTTGCGACACGATACTACCTTCTTTCATAACGATGACTTCATCTGCATAACGCGCGACTTCATTCATATCATGTGAAATTAGGATAATTGTCTTATTTTCATCTGTTTGTAGTGACTTTAGTAATCGCATTACTTGTCGTTTACTTTGTGGATCAAGTCCTGCTGTAGGTTCATCAACCACGATAATATCAGGATTCATTGCCAATATCGATACAATCGCTATTTTACGCATTTGCCCACCTGACATTTGAAATGGTGATTGTGACATTACATCTCTTGAAAAGCCTAAATCCATCAACAGACGATGGGCATAGTTTTTGGCTTCATCTAAATTCATTTTAAAGTTTTTAGGTCCAAATATCATTTCACGCTCTACTGTGTCCTCAAATAATTGAGATTCGGGGAATTGAAATACCATTCCAATTCTTTTTCTTACAGGTCTAATATATTTATCTTTGGTCTTATGTGTAATAGTAATGTCATCAACTGTAACTGTCCCAGTAGTTGGCTTTAACAGTGCATTAATATTTTGTATCAATGTTGATTTACCACTACCCGTTTGTCCAACGATGGCGTAATATTTACCTTGTTCAAATTCTGTATTAACATCATGAATAGCTTGATGCTGGTATGGTGTCCCTTTTTGATAGGTATAACTTACATTGTCAAAGCGTATAGTCATAGTTGATCCACCAGCCCTTCATAAGTTAAGAATGATGTTTGGTGTCCCAGCATTTGATTTATTTTGATTGGGAATGGTAAATCTAGACCTATTGTTGTTAACTCTTCTGCATGGTCGAAAATTTCAGTCGCTGTGCCTTCTTTATAGACAGTCCCTTTATTCATAACGATAACATGATCTGCTTCCATCGCCTCAGATAAATCATGCGTAATAGAAATGATTGTAATATTATGTTCTGATTTAACTTTTCTCACTAAATCCAATAAATTTTGACGTGCATCAGGATCTAACATAGAAGTCGCCTCATCTAATATAATGACAGAGGGGTTAAGTGCTAATACACTTGCTATAGCCACACGCTGCTTCTGTCCCCCCGATAATGCATTAGGTTCATAATCTGCACGTTCTAACATATCAACTTGTTTAAGCGCTTCGCTGACTCTTCTATGCATTTCGTCATGTGGAACCGCATGATTTTCGAGTCCAAATGCCACATCGTATTTTACAATTGAACCAACAAATTGATTATCCGGATTCTGAAATACAATTCCTATGTCTTTTCTTAACTTTTCAAAATTATCATCAGTTATAGCTTGATTATTATAAAAAATTTCTCCAGATTTAACTTTCTCTATGCCAATCATTAACTTGGCAATTGTAGATTTCCCAGAACCGTTATGACCAACAATAGATGTCCACTGACCTTTAGGTATATTAAAAGAAACATCTTTCAATGTGAAGGATGCATCACTTTGATATTGAAATGAAACATTTTTAAATACAATAACTGAATTCTTATCCTCCACTTGTCTCTCTCCTTTACGATTCGTGTATCTATCATATTTTACAATATTTATAAATCGCTGTATATGACATTTACTGGGTTTGCTATATATTACTAGTATTTTCTGACTCATTTCTAGTCTTTAAAGTGTTGTTTAACAACTAATGATAAGGACATTTATTCCTCTCTAACAATTATGTATAAACGTTAATAAAATAAATGATTTACTAGTGTTGGCCGCGTTTGATTCAAGGATAATACTTTCACTTCATTCAGTTCTAGTGAAATTGATCAAACTAGCTTGATCATATTTTTAGATTCGCACTCAAAAAAGTAGATATAAAGAAATCGGACTTAAAAACATTTCTGTTCATAAGTCCGATATCTTATTCAATAAAAAAGCGCGCACCCCATCATAAGTTTGTTGAGTTCACGCTTTAAATCTTTATTTAGTTGATGGGGTACTCTGAGCTAGACAATATTTGTATGTGGCAAACATTATCGTTGCACTCATTTGCTTTATATAAAAGTAGTTAGTGTATTTATATAAATTCTTATACTAATTCGATAATTACTGATTCAGCACCGTCACCGCGACGAGGGCCTTGTTTAAGGATACGAGTGTAACCACCTTGACGTTCTGTGTAACGCTCTGCGATTTCACCAAATAATTTTTGAAGTGCAGTTTGTGTAGTTTCATCTTCGTTTAAGATTTCAACATTACGTAAAGTTTTAGCTGCATTACGACGAGAAGCTAAATCTCCTTTTTTACCTAAAGTGATTAATTTCTCAACAACACTGCGAACTTCTTTTGCACGAGCTTCTGTAGTTTCAATACGTTCACTAATAATAAGTGATGTAGCTAAGTCACGTAACATAGCTTTACGTTGATCAGAAGTACGACCTAATTTTCTGTAACCCATGAGTTAACCTCCTTTATCAATCTTCTTTTCTTAATCCTAATCCTAAATCTTCTAATTTGTA
>NZ_JBSZQY010000006.1:42343-42629 GCF_054165785.1 Staphylococcus sp. SA22
CATTATTTTTGCTGCTAATGAAACTGATTCTTGTGGTGTGATTGAACCATTAGTCCAAACATCCAATGTTAATTTATCAAAATCACTGCTTTGACCTACACGTGTATTTTCAACAGTATAGTTCACACGTTCAACAGGTGAATACAATGAATCAACAGGGATTACACCAATTGGTAAATCACTAGTATTATTTTGTTCTGCTAATGCGTAACCTCTACCCTTGTTAGCAACTAGACGAATTTTTAAGTGACCACCTTTAGATACTGTTGCAATTTTAAGCTCTGGG
>NZ_JBSZQY010000006.1:42995-157562 GCF_054165785.1 Staphylococcus sp. SA22
TAAATATCCTCCTTATATACGTCGACTTAATTTAAAATGTTTGCTCAGTGACCTGTAACAATACCATCATAAATTATACACGACGACGTTTTGGTGGACGACAACCGTTATGAGGTACTGGAGTAACGTCTCTGATCGCAGTTACTTCTAAACCTGCAGATTGTAATGCACGAATAGCTGATTCACGACCTGGACCAGGTCCTTTAACTGTTACTTCAACTGTTTTTAAACCATGCTCCATAGCTGATTTAGATGCAGTTTCAGAAGCCATTTGTGCTGCAAATGGTGTTGATTTTTTAGATCCTTTGAATCCTAATGCACCAGCTGATGACCATGATAAAGCATTACCGAACTCATCAGTGATAGTTACAATAGTGTTGTTGAATGTTGAACGGATGTGTGCTACACCATTTTCAATATTCTTTTTCACTCTACGTTTACGAGATACTTGTTTACGTGCCATTTAAAATTTGCCTCCTTTACCTATTATTTTTTCTTGTTAGCTACCGTTTTAACTGGTCCTTTACGAGTACGCGCGTTGTTTTTCGTTTTTTGACCACGAACTGGTAAACCACGACGGTGACGGATACCACGGTATGATGAAATTTCCATTAAACGTTTGATATTTAAGTTAGTTTCACGACGTAAGTCACCTTCGACTTTATAACCGTCTACAACTTCACGGATGCGACCTAATTCGTCATCAGTTAAATCTTTCACACGAGTATCAGCTGATACGTTAGCTTCTTCAAGAATTTTTTGAGCAGTTGACGTACCGATACCGTATATATAAGTTAATGAGATAACTACGCGTTTTTCACGTGGAATATCTACTCCTGCAATACGTGCCATATTAATTTACACCTCTCTTTTATTAACCTTGTCTTTGTTTGTGTTTTGGATTTTCACAAATTACCATTACTTTACCTTTACGTTTAATGACTTTACATTTTTCGCAAATAGGTTTTACTGATGGTCTTACTTTCATTTTTATACCTCCCTATATTATGGAGTGACGATTATTTATAACGATAAGTAATTCTTCCGCGTGTTAAATCGTACGGAGACATCTCAACAGTTACTTTGTCGCCAGGTAGAATACGAATGTAATTCATTCTGATTTTACCACTTACGTGAGCTAAAATCTCATGACCATTTTCTAATTCTACTTTAAACATTGCGTTCGGTAAAGTATCTAATACAGTACCTTCTAATTCAATTACATCTTGTTTAGCCATTGATTAACTTCCCCCTTTTTGCAATAGTAAGGTAATCGTCAATAGACAACTTTATTGTTACGAATCTATCAGTGATTAATTTTATAAGTTAAACAAAAATTACGGGAATTAATTATCGTTAATTGCCACTCTCATCTATCTAATATGATTAAATCATGCCTCACTTAAAATAGACCGCTAAAAGTTGATCTATTACAAATGATCTAAAATATCAATGACATCTTTGGTAACGTCGCTAATATCTTTTGAACCATCAATATTTTTCAATACACCTTTTTGATCATAGAAATCTAAAATAGGCTTAGATTGTTTAATATTAACACTCAAACGATTAGCTACCGTTTCAGGATTATCATCTTCTCGTTGATACAATTTACCACCATCGATATCACAAATACCTTCGACCTTCGGAGGATTAAATACAAGATGATACGTTGTACCACATGACTCACAGATTCGACGACCTGTAAGACGGTTCATTAATTCTTCTTCCGGAACTTCGATATTGATGACAGCATCAATGTTTCTATCAAGCTCAGACATAATATTATTTAATGCCTCAGCTTGCTCGATTGTTCTTGGGAAGCCATCTAATAAAAAGCCTTTTTTTGCATCGTCTTCAGAAATTCTTTCCTTAACGATACCTACAGTCACTTCATCAGGAACTAATTCGCCACGGTCCATATAAGACTTAGCTTCTTTACCTAATTCAGTTTCTTCTTTTATAGCTTTTCTGAACATGTCACCAGTTGAAATGTGGGGTATTGGGAATTTCTTGACAATTTCACTTGCTTGAGTTCCTTTACCTGCGCCAGGTAAACCCATCAAAATGATATTCATAAGTGCCCTCCTAAAATTATCTACCACCAAAGCCTTTATATTCTTTTTGAGATACTTGAGCTTCTAAAGATTTCATTGTTTCAATCGCTACACCAATAACGATAAGTAAACTTGTACCACCAATCTGAATTGATTGTGGTAATCCCATAAACTTAGTTGCTAATATCGGTAGAATTGAAATAACGGCTAAGAAGATAGAACCTACAAAAGTTAAACGATATAAAACTTTAGTAATATACTTTTTGGTTTGTTCACCAGGTCTAATACCTGGAACATAGCTACCTTGTTTCTTAAGGTTATCAGCCATTTTTTCCGGATTAACTTGTACAAATGCATAGAAGTATGTGAATAGTATAATTAGTACAATATATACAACCATACCAACATTACTTGAAGGATTTGCAGCATTCGCAATGTTTTGTGCCCATTCTTTATCTGGATAGAACAACGTTAATGTTCTAGGCAGTAAGAAGAACGCCATTGCAAAGATTACAGGAATAACACCGGCTGAGTTCACTTTTAAAGGTAGATAAGTTGCCTGTGAACCTAATCTTTGAGCAGTTTGTTTCTTAGCATATTGAATCGGAATTTTACGAACGGCTTCAAGTACATAAATAGCACCTACAGTTAATAATATCAGTGACACTAAAAGTCCTAATACTTTCAACCATGCTAATGATGTATCTTCTTGCCCAACGAACGCAGTTTGTCCAAATTGAATTAGACTGGCTGGCAACGTTGATAAAATACCCGCAAATATGATAATAGAAATACCATTACCAACACCGAACTGAGTGATTTGATCACCAAGCCATATTAAGAAAGCAGTTCCTGCTGTCAAAACTAGTGCTATTAATAAATAACTCATAATTGACTGATTGATAATCAGCGCACCTTTGAGATAATTATTAAATTGGAATGCCATACCTATAGATTGGATAAATGCTAAAGAAATTGCTAAATAACGAGTAACGTTATTTAACTTTCTTCTACCTACTTCACCTTGTTTTGCCCATTCTGAGAATTTAGGGACAATATCCATTTGTAATAATTGCATTACGATTGATGCAGTGATGTAGGGTACAATACCCATTGCAAAAATAGAAAATCGTTTCAAGGCTCCGCCACCAAAAGTATTTAATAACTCAGTGGCACCTTGAGAACCTTGGGGATTATCAAAAGCTGCAGGATTAACTCCTGGAGCTGGTATATAAGTCCCTATTTTAAAAATTACTAACATTGCTAGTGTGAAGAAAATCTTGTTACGAACCTCTTTTGTTCTAAAGAAGTTCACAAGGGTTTGAATCATTAGATCACCTCGTGTGCTCCACCTTTAGCATCAATAGCTTCTGCTGCTGAAGCTGAGAATTTATGAGCTTTCACTGTCAATTTCTTATCAAGTGAACCATTACCTAGTATTTTGATACCAGATTTTTCATTCTTAACAACACCAGATTCTACTAATAAAGCTGGAGTTACTTCAGTACCATCTTCAAATTTATTAAGTTGGTCTAAGTTAACAATAGCATATTCTTTACGATTTATGTTAGTAAAACCACGTTTTGGTAAACGACGGAATAATGGTAATTGACCACCTTCGAATCCTGGTCTTACACCACCGCCTGAACGAGCTTTTTGACCTTTGTGTCCGCGACCACTTGTTTTACCGTTACCTGTCGCAACACCACGTCCAACACGATTGCGTTCTTTACGTGAACCTTCTGCCGGTTTTAACTCATGTAATTTCATTTCGGCACCTCCTTGATTATTTTTCTTCTACTGTTACTAAGTGCTTAACTTTGTTGATTTGCCCACGAATAGCAGGGTTATCTTCAACAACTACTGAACTGTTAGTCTTTTTAAGACCTAAAGCTTCAACAGTTTTACGTTGTGTTTCAGGACGACCAATAACACTACGAGTGAGGGTAATTTGTAATTTAGCCATAACTAGTTTTCCCTCCTTAATTGTATAATTCTTCTACTGTTTTGCCACGTAATTTCGCAACATCTTCAGCATTTTTAAGGTTTTGTAAACCATCGATTGTAGCACGAACCATGTTGATTGGTGTGTTTGATCCTAATGATTTACTTAAGATATCAGTGATACCTGCTAATTCAAGTACGGCACGAACAGGACCACCAGCGATAACTCCTGTACCAGGTGCAGCCGGTTTCATAAATACGCTTCCTGAACCGTAACGGCCAGTAATTGTGTGTGGAGTTGTACCTTCAACACGTGGAACAACTACTAAATCTTTTTTAGCTGCTTCAACAGCTTTTTTGATTGCTTCTGGTACCTCTTGAGCTTTACCAGTACCGAAACCTACACGACCATTTTTGTCTCCAACTACAACTAATGCAGTGAAACGGAAACGACGACCACCTTTTACAACTTTTGCTACACGGTTGATTGTAACAACGCGTTCTTCAAATTCTTTCGTCTCTTCTTCTCTACGAGCCATGTATTTGTCCCTCCTTTAAATTAAAATTCTAATCCGCTTTCTCTTGCTGCTTCAGCTAATGCTTTAACACGTCCGTGATATAAATATCCTCCACGGTCAAATACGATTTCTTTAATGCCTTTGTCAGCAGCTTTTTTAGCAATTGCTTCACCGACTTTAGTTGCTAATTCAACTTTAGTTGCTGTAGTAGCAATGTCGCTGTCTTTTGAAGAAGCTTGAGCTAATGTTACGCCTTTATTATCATCAATAATTTGAGCGTAGATATGTTTGTTTGAACGATATACGTTTAAACGTGGCTTTTCAGCTGTACCTGATAAGTTAGTACGAACACGAGCATGTCTTTTTAAACGCACTTTATTTTTATCAATTTTACTGATCATTTCAATACTCCTTTCTTTAGAGTTTATCTATTATTTACCAGTTTTACCTTCTTTACGGCGAACGTATTCACCTTGGTAACGAATACCTTTACCTTTGTAAGGCTCTGGAGGTCTTACTGAACGGATGTTAGATGCTAATGCTCCAACTTGTTCTTTTGAAATACCTTCAACTTTAACGACTGTGTTTTTCTCAACTGAGAAAGTAATGTTTTCTTCAGCTTTAATTTCTACTGGGTGAGAATAACCAACGTTAAGGATTAAGTCTTTACCTTGCATTTGAGCACGGTAACCTACACCAACAAGTTCAAGTACTTTTACGTATCCTTGAGAAACACCTTGTACCATATTGTTTAATAAAGCACGAGTTGTACCATGGTTTGTTCTATCTTCTTTAGAATCAGATGGTCTTACAACTTCAATTGTGTTTTCTTCTTGTTTGAATGTCATTCTTTCATTTAAAGTTCTTGATAATTCACCTTTAGGACCTTTAACAGTTACATGATTTCCATCAAAAGTTACTGTTACGTCACTAGGGATGTCAATAATTTTCTTACCAACACGACTCATGTTATGGCACCTCCTTATTTTTTATTACCAAACGTATGCGATAATTTCTCCGCCAACATTACGTTTTCTTGCTTCTTTGTCAGTAATTACACCTTCAGAAGTTGATACTAATGCAATACCTAAACCATTTAATACTTTAGGCATTTCGCTAGCTTTTGCATAAACACGTAAACCTGGTTTTGAAATACGTTTTAATCCTGTGATAACACGCTCATCGTTTTGACCATATTTTAAGAATAAACGAAGTACACCTTGTTTATCATCTTCTACGTATTCAACATTTTTAATGAAACCTTCACTCTTTAAGATTTCAGCAATTTCTTTTTTAATATTTGATGCAGGTAATTCTAACTTCTCGTGACGCACCATGTTTGCGTTTCTTACACGAGTAAGCATATCTGCGATTGGATCTGTCATTGTCATTGATTGTTGCCTCCTTTCAGACTCTTTTTTATTACCAGCTAGCTTTACGAACGCCAGGGATTTGGCCTTTGTAAGCTAATTCACGGAAACAAATACGGCATAATTTAAATTTACGATATACAGAATGTGGACGGCCACAACGTTCACAACGAGTGTATTCACGAACTGCATATTTTTGTTTTTTTTGTTGCTTAGCAACCATTGAAGTTTTAGCCACTTAATTAGCCTCCTTTAAATAATTATTTACGGAATGGCATACCGAAGTTAGCTAACAATTCACGAGCTTCTTCATCAGTGTTAGCAGTCGTTACGATAACAATATCCATTCCTCTAACTTTACTTACTTTATCATAGTCGATTTCTGGGAAAATTAATTGTTCTTTAACACCTAAAGTGTAGTTACCGCGTCCGTCAAATGCTTTTTTAGAAACACCTTGGAAGTCACGTACACGTGGTAATGATACTGAAATTAATTTGTCTAAGAATTCATACATTCTTTCACCGCGAAGTGTTACTTTCGCACCGATTGGCATACCTTCACGTAAACGGAAAGTCGCGATTGATTTTTTAGCTTTAGTTACTAATGGTTTTTGACCAGTGATCAATTCTAATTCTTCAACAGCATTGTCTAATACTTTAGAATTTTGTACTGCGTCACCTACACCCATGTTCACAACGATTTTATCTATTTTTGGTACTTCCATTACTGAACTATAATTGAATTTTTTCATTAAGTTTTCAGTAACTTCAGTGTTAAACTTTTCTTTTAAACGGTTCAAAGTGGGATCCTCCTTTCAACTTGTTATTAATTATTAGATTTAATTTCTTCGCCAGATTTTTTAGCGATACGAACTTTTTTACCATCAACAAATTTGTAACCTACACGAGTTGGTTCGTTTGTTTTAGGGTCCAATAATTGTACATTAGAAACATGGATTGCTGCCTCTGTTTCTAAGATTCCACCTTCAGGATTTAATTGAGTTGGTTTTTGGTGTTTTTTCATAATGTTAACACCTTCCACAACGACACGGTCTTTTTTAGGTAGAGTAGCGATTACTTTACCTTCTTTACCTTTGTCTTTACCTGCGATAACTTTAACGTTGTCACCTTTTTTGATATGCATGTGGGCACCTCCTTATTTGTATTGGTTGTTATTAATTAAAGTACTTCTGGTGCTAATGATACGATTTTCATGAAGTTACCTTCACGTAATTCACGAGCAACAGGTCCGAAGATACGAGTACCACGTGGGCCTTTGTCATCACGGATGATAACACATGCATTTTCATCAAATTTGATGTATGAACCGTCATTACGACGAACACCTGACTTAGTACGTACGATTACAGCTTTGACAACGTCACCTTTTTTAACAACGCCACCTGGTGTTGCATTTTTAACAGTACATACGATAACATCGCCGATGTTTGCTGTTTTACGACCAGATCCACCTAATACTTTGATTGTAAGAACTTCACGAGCACCAGAGTTGTCTGCTACTTTCAAGCGTGTTTCTTGTTGGATCATTAGTTAAACCTCCCTTATCTCTATACTTGTATTAAATAATTACTGACTCTTCAACAATCTCTACTAAACGAAAACGTTTTGTTGCTGATAAAGGACGAGTTTCTTGAATTTTAACAATGTCTCCTAATTTAGCTGAATTGTTTTCATCATGAGTTTTGTATTTTTTAGAGTATTTTACTCGTTTACCGTATAATTTGTGTGTTTTGTAAGTTTCAACAAGTACTGTAATAGTCTTGTCCATTTTGTCTGAAACAACTTTACCTACATAAACTTTACGATCGTTTCTTTCGCTCACTTTTGTAACCTCCTCTTACTTAATTATTGATTAGCCTTACTTTGTTCAATTTCTCTTTCACGAGCAACAGTTTTTAGACGTGCAATCGTTTTTCTTACTGTACGAATACGTGCAGTTTCTTCTAATTGACCTGTAGCTAACTGAAAGCGTAGGTTAAAAAGCTCTTCTTTTGAAGATTTGATTTGTTCTTCGATTTCTGAAGTGGTTAAGTCTCTAATTTCCTTAGCTTTCATTTGTTTCACCACCCAATTCCTCACGTTTTACAAACTTAGTTTTTACTGGAAGTTTGTGACTTGCTAAACGTAGTGCTTCACGCGCAACTTCTTCAGAAACGCCAGCAACTTCGAATAAAATTCTACCTGGTTTTACAACTGCGATCCAGCCTTCAACCGCACCTTTACCAGCACCCATACGTACTTCTAAAGGTTTTTTAGTATATGGTGTATGTGGGAAGATTTTAATCCAAACTTTCCCGCCACGTTTCATGTAACGTGTCATTGCTATACGAGCAGATTCGATTTGACGAGATGTGATCCAAGACGTTGTTGTAGCTTGTAAACCAAACTCACCAAATGTTACGTAGTTACCGCCTTTAGAACGACCAGTTGTTTTAGGACGATGTTGACGACGATATTTTACACGTTTTGGTAGTAACATTATTATTTTCCTCCTCCACTAGTGTTCTTAGTAGGAAGAACTTCTCCACGATAGATCCATACTTTAACGCCTAATTTACCGTAAGTAGTGTCAGCTTCAGCGTGTGCATAATCGATGTCAGCACGTAACGTATGAAGTGGAACAGTTCCTTCTGAATATTGTTCAGCACGAGCGATGTCAGCTCCGCCTAAACGACCAGATACTTGAGTTTTGATACCTTTAGCACCAAGTTTCATAGCTCTAGTGATTGCTTGTTTTTGTACACGACGGAATGAAGCACGGTTTTCTAATTGACGTGCGATGTTTTCAGCTACTAAACGAGCGTCAAGATCAACTTTTTTGATTTCAATTACGTTGATGTGTACTTTTTTATCAGTTAACGCATTTAATTTGTTGCGTAATTTTTCGATTTCTGAACCGCCTTTACCAATTACCATACCAGGTTTACCAGTATGAATTGCAATGTTGATACGGTTTGCAGCACGTTCAATCTCTACGTGAGAAACTGATGCTTCTTTTAATTCATTATCAATAAATTTACGGATTTTTAAATCTTCGTGTAAAAGTGAAGCGAAGTCTTTTTCAGCATACCATTTAGCTTCCCAATCACGGATAATACCAACACGAAGTCCGATTGGATTAATTTTTTGACCCACAGTATTCCCTCCTTAAAAGTTAATTAAGCTTCTTTAGCTTCTTCTTTACCGTCACTTACGACGATTGTAATGTGGCTTGTACGTTTGTTAATCGCACTTGCACGACCTTGCGCACGTGGACGGAAACGTTTTAATGTTGGTCCTTCGTTAGCATATGCTTCTTTAACTACTAATTCATCTGTGTTCATGTCATAGTTATGTTCAGCATTAGCTAAAGCGGACATTAATACTTTTTCAATTACTGGTGATGAAGCTTTGTTTGTTAATTTTAAAATTGCAATAGCTTCAGCAGCATTTTTACCTCTGATTAAGTCAAGAACTAGTCTTACTTTACGAGGTGCGATTCTTATTGTTCTAGCAACCGCTTTTGCTTCCATTAGGATGTCCTCCTCTACTTAATAGATATTATCTTCTTGTTTTCTTGTCGTCTGCAACGTGTCCTTTGAATGTACGAGTAGGAGCAAACTCACCTAATTTATGACCTACCATATCTTCAGTTACATATACAGGTACGTGTTTACGTCCGTCGTATACTGCAAAAGTATGTCCGATGAAATTAGGGAAAATTGTAGAACGACGTGACCATGTTTTGATTACTTGTTTCTTTTCGCTTCCTTCTTGAGCTTCAACTTTTTTCATTAAATGCTCATCGACGAAAGGTCCTTTTTTAATACTACGAGCCATTTGGGCGCCTCCCTTCTTATTATGTGCGTGCAGCTTTAAGCCGCACACCCAAATAAGTTGATTATATTATTTTTTCTTACGTCCACGAACGATAAGTTTGTCTGATGATTTTTTACCACGACGAGTTTTCTTACCAAGCGTAGGTTTACCCCATGGTGACATTGGAGATGGTCTACCGATAGGAGCACGACCTTCACCACCACCGTGTGGGTGATCGTTAGGGTTCATTACAGAACCACGAACTGTTGGACGGATACCTTTCCATCTTGAACGTCCGGCTTTACCAACGTTAACTAATTCGTGTTGTAGGTTACCAACTTGACCGATTGTAGCACGGCAAGTAGATAAGATCATACGAACTTCACCAGATCTTAATCTGATTAATACGTATTTACCTTCTTTACCAAGTACTTGAGCACTTGCACCAGCTGAACGAGCGATTTGTCCACCTTTACCAGGTTTAAGCTCGATGTTGTGTACTACTGTACCAACTGGAATGTTTTGTAATGGTAATGCGTTACCAACTTTGATGTCAGCTTCAGCACCACTTTCAACGATTTGACCTACTTCTAATCCTTTAGGAGCAATGATATATCGTTTTTCACCGTCTGCATATACAACTAAAGCAATGTTTGCTGAGCGGTTTGGATCATATTGAATAGAATCAACTTTTGCATTGATACCATCTTTGTTACGTTTGAAATCGATAACACGGTATTGACGTTTGTGTCCACCACCATGGTGTCTTACAGTCAATTTACCTTGGTTGTTACGTCCCGCTTTTTTCGGTAGCGGTTTTAATAATGACTTTTCAGGTGTAGTTTTCGTGATTTCTGCGAAATCTAACGAAGTCATATTACGACGACCATTTGTTATTGGCTTATACTTTTTAATAGCCATTGTCGCTTACCTCCTTAATGGTAATTGTTTTATTAGTTAAATAAGTCGATTGATCCTTCTTTAAGAGTTACAATCGCTTTTCTTCTTTTGTTTGTATAGCCTTGGTAACGGCCCATACGTTTTTTCTTAGGTTTGTAATTCATGATATTAACACTTGCAACTTTTACGTTGAAGATTTCTTCAACTGCCATTTTTACTTGTGTTTTGTTAACACGAGTATCAACGTCGAAAGTGTATTTGTCTTCAGCCATTGCTTCAGAAGATTTCTCAGTGATTACGGGGCGCTTAAGAATATCTCTTGCTTCCATTATCCGAGCACCTCCTCAACTTTTTTAGCAGCAGCTTCAGTAATTACTAAGCTGTCAGCATTAGTGATATCTAAAACATTTAAACCTTGAGCAGTTGTCACTTGAACGCCAGGGATGTTGCGTGCTGATAATTCAACATTTACATCTTCGTTTTCAGTAACTACTAATACTTTTTTAGGTTGTTCTAATGTAGATAATACATTTTTGAATTCTTTAGTTTTTGGAGCTTCGAAGTTGAATGCGTCAACTACAGTTAAGCCATTCTCTTGAGCTTTGAAAGATAATGCTGAGCGTAAAGCTAAACGACGCATTTTCTTAGGCATTTTGTATGCATAACTTCTTGGAGTTGGTCCGAATACGATACCACCGCCACGCCATTGTGGAGCACGGATTGTACCTTGACGAGCACGACCTGTTCCTTTTTGCTTCCATGGTTTACGTCCGCCACCGCTTACTGCTGAACGATTCTTAACAGCATGCGTACCTTGACGTAATGAAGCACGTTGTAAATTAATAGCTTCGAATAAAACGCTATTATTTGGCTCAATACCGAATACTGCATCGCTTAATTCGATTGAACCTGATTTAGTTCCGTCTAATTTTAAAACATCATAATTAGCCATTATGCATTTCCTCCTTTCACTTCTTATTATTTATTACCTTTTTTAATTGAAGTTCTGATTTCTACTAAACCTTTTTTAGGTCCAGGTACGTTACCTTTTACTAAGATAACTTTGTTTTCTGTGTCAACTTGAACTACTTCTAAGTTTTGTACAGTTACAGTGTTTCCACCCATGCGTCCTGGCATTTTTTGGCCTTTGAATACTCTAGAAGCATCTGAAGCCATACCTACAGAACCTGGTGCTCTGTGGAAATGAGAACCGTGTGACATAGGTCCACGAGATTGTCCGTGGCGTTTAATTGCACCTTGGAAACCTTTACCTTTTGATACGCCTGTTACGTCAATAACGTCGCCAGCTACAAAAGTATCTACTGAGACTTCTTGACCTACTTCGTAAGCATCCACGTCTACATTGCGGAATTCACGAATGAAGCGCTTAGGTGCTGCGTCAGCTTTTTTAGCGTGACCTTCAGCTGGTTTATTAGCATATTTATTAGATTTTGCATCTTTTTTGTATGCTTTTTTGTCTTCAAATCCAACTTGGATTGCGTTGTATCCATCAACTTCTACAGTTTTCTTTTGTAATACAACATTTTCTTTAGCTTCTACTACTGTTACAGGGATTAATTCACCGTTTTCTCCGAATACTTGTGTCATCCCAATTTTTCTTCCTAAGATTCCTTTGGTCATCGAAAGTCCACCTCCTAAAATTGTCTATTATAATTTGATTTCGATGTCTACACCAGATGGTAAGTTTAAGCCCATTAAAGCGTCAACTGTTTTTGGTGTTGGGTTTACAATATCGATTAAACGTTTATGTGTACGTTGTTCGAATTGTTCACGTGAATCTTTATACTTATGCACGGCACGGATGATTGTGTATACTGATTTCTCAGTTGGTAACGGAATTGGTCCAGAAACATCTGCACCAGAACGTTTCGCTGTTTCTACAATCTTCTCTGCTGATTGATCAATCACGCGGTGATCATAAGCTTTTAATCTGATTCTGATTTTTTGTTTTGCCATAATTTTCCCTCCTTATTCGTCTACATTTAGTGATAGACTTCTCCACGAAAACTATCTTACACAGCGCCATGGCAAAGCGGCCGGGTGTGTCAGTAACCTTTCGCTTCATCGCTTTTCTTAAAGTCCAACGTTAGTTATATTACACGAAAAACATCGATAAATCAAGGCTTTTCACATAATTTTTCTATCTGTCTAACACATACTTTTATATTTTACTTTATATACTTAGTCAGTTCAACTATTTTCGAGATATTTTTTATTTCCTTCTTTATTGTAAATTCGTACCTTGAATCATTTTATTATTATCATTGAAAATTATTCTATATAATTAGTCATAAGAACGGTGGTGAATGAATATGAAAAATGGACCAAAATTATCTTTAGCACTTATAGGTATCTTTTTAATACTTTGTGAGTTTTTCTATGGCATTCCTTTTTTAGGTGCAACGTTTATTTTAAGTTTTGGATGGCAGCCTTTACTCTTTAATGCATTACTTTATCTAATTCTTACTATTATTTTATTAGTGAATAGACAAAATGCGATTAGACCTATAGCGATTATTCCAATATTTGGTATAGTAGGTAGTTTTTTAGCTATTATCCCCTTCTTAGGAATTTTGATTCATTGGATTTTATTTTTCCTAATGATTCTATTTGTCCTAGTTGTATTATCAGCGCCAACCTATATACCTAATAAAAATGCTCGTGTCATTTACACACAATACAAAGATGGACATAGAGAATAATTCTTAAAACCTTTTTAATTAGGTATATATAATATAGAAGAAACACGTTCAACAATTTTAAAAGAAGTATATTTATATCGGATATTTAAAGACATTCATAATATCGCTTTATGTTATTTCGCTTCTTATTTTATCCTTACTTCAAAGAAAAAAACGACTACCAATCATTGGCAGTCGTTTTTTGTGTCTGGATTTAACCATGAACAAATATGAAGTACAGAATGAATAGTACCATTAATACATACATTATCGGATGTACTTCTTTATGTTTTTTAGAAATAAGCATTGTAATTGGATAGAAAATAAATCCACACGCAATACCAGTTGCAATTGAATATGATAAAGGCATCATAATGATTGTAATGAATGCTGGTACTGCAACTTCAAAACTTTTCCAGTTTATCTCAGCAAAGTTTGCAGCCATTAATACACCTACCACCACTAAAGCTGGTGTTGTAACTGCACTTGTTACAACAGCGATTAACGGACTAAAGAATAGCGCTAATAGGAAACAACAACCTGTTACGATACTAGCAAATCCTGTTCTAGCACCTACAGCAACACCTGAAGTTGATTCGATATAAGAAGTTGTTGTAGTTGTTCCAAAAACTGACCCTACAATTGTAGCTAAAGAATCTGAGAACAATGCTCTACCAGCTCTTGGTAATTTATTATCTTTCATAATACCTGCTTGAGTAGCAACGGCTACTAATGTACCAGCTGTATCAAAGAAATCAATAAATAAGAACGTTAAAATAACAATTAAGAACTGTATCGTTAATAATTGACTTGGGTCTTTAAACGCTTCAAATGCAGCACCGAACGTTGGTTCAATACTTGGAATCTTACCTACAATACCAGTTGGCATTTGAATCAATCCAGTGAACATACCAACGATTGCTGTGATGATCATACCGATAAAGATAGAACCCGGCAATTTAATTGCATATAAAATAACTGTAATAACGATACCGAATATCGCTAAAAGTACTGGTGGATCAGTTAAATGTCCCAATGTTACTAATGTAGATTCATTTTTAACTATAATACCCGAACTTTGTAAACCTACAAATGTAATAAATAATCCTATACCTGCTGAAACAGCCATCTTCATTTGATAAGGAATTGCATTAATAATAACTTCCCTAAACCCTGTGACGGTTAATATCGCAAAGAATATACCTGAGAATAAAACACCTGTTAAACCAACTTGCCAAGGAATACCCATGGTTAACACAACAGTAAATGCAAAGAATGCATTTAATCCCATACCTGGTGCTAACGCAATTGGATATTTAGCTATTAGCCCCATGAATAGCGAGCCTACAAATGCTGCTAATGCAGTCGCTACAAAAATGGCACCTTGGTCCATTTTCATATCTTCTGATACGCCTTTAACACCTGCTAAACTTAAAACTTGCGGGTTAACTGCTAAAATATAGGCCATAGATAAGAAAGTTGTGATACCGCCTAAGATTTCTCTTTTAAAGTTTGTTCCATATTTATCGAACTGGAAATAGTTTTTCACGAATGGATGCTCCTTTTTTTAAAATACCTTAATAGTTTAATATCATTCTTAATAAAAAACAATACCAAAAGCGAACTTTTCGATTTTCTGATTCAACTTTGTTCGATTTTATCTATAAATTCAAGTTCTTTAATGCATCTTTAAACGGATTATTGTCTAAACCTTCATTTTTATTCATATACTTTTTCATTTCTTTACGAGATACTTTACCAGAGGATTTAGACTTCATACGCTGATCCATATGTGCTTGCGTTTCAGAATGTCCACAAACACAACGATATACCGCTTCTTTCCCTTTACCAAACAACGTTAATTTCTTTTTACAGTTTGGACATCTTGCATTTGTTTTGCGCTGTACATTCTTTTTCGTCTTACAAGATGGATCTTGGCACACAAGCATCTGACCATTTTTAGTTTTAACTTTAATCATGAATTTACCACACGTTGGGCATTCAGTGGTTGTTAAATTATCGTGTTTATATTTACGATCACTATTTTTAATCCCATTTACAACATCTTTCGTAAAATCTTTCATTTCATTAATGAATGTTTTCGCCTGATATTTACCACGTTCAATTAAAAGTAGTTTTTCTTCCCATTGTGCAGTTAAAAGTGGCGACGTTAATTCTTCTGGTGCTAATTCTAATATTTGTTTACCTTTTGACGTTACTTTAATTTTACCGTCTCTTGATTCAATAGCATTCATATTAAATAATTTATCGATAATGTCGGCCCTTGTTGCAACTGTGCCGATACCACCTGTTTGTTTTAAAGTTTGCGCATATTTTTTATCCTTCAATTGAATAAAGTTCTGAGGGTTCTCCATCGCTTTTAATAACGAACCTTCATTAAAATATTCTGGAGGTGTTGTTTCGTGTTCTCTAATGTTTGTTTTTAAAATCTTCACTTCATCGCCTTCTGAAAAAGGCTGTTGCATCTCTGTAATAGATTCACCTTGTCTAATAGATTTAAAGCCTAATACAGTTGCTACATTCTCTTTCAAAACAAATGTGTGCCCTGCAACCTCTAAAGTTACAGTTATCGCGTCATACTCGTGCGGAGGCATTAAAGCTTCTAAAAAACGCTCGACAATCATATCGTATAACTTTAATTCTCTATTACTTAAGTCTGACATGACAGGTCTCACTTCTGTAGGAATAATTGCATGGTGATCAGATACTTTTTGATTATTAAATATCGACATTTTTGATGAAAATGTTTTAGAGATTAATGGGCGTGCTTGGTCTTTATATGTTGTTGCCATCGTCGCCTGAATACGTTCTTTCATAGTATCTACCATATCGGTTGTTAAATAGTTTGAATCTGCTCTTGGATAGGTTACGACTTTATGTCTCTCATATAAACTTTGAAGTGTATTCAATGTTTCTTTAGGTCCAATTTTATAACGTCTATACATATCTTGTTGTAAATCTGTTAAATTGTACAGTGATTGCGGATACGACTTCTTATGTTTAGTAGCAACAGATTTAATCTTACCATCGACATTTTTCAAATTATTAACTATCTGTTCTAAAGTTTCTTTATTGGTATATCGCTGATTTGATTCTAGCTGAAAATCAAACCCTTTTACCGTTAATGATAATGTATAGTATTGTTGTGGTTTGAACTGATTAATCTCTTGTTGTCGTGTATTTACTAATTGAATCGTTGGTGTCTGAACACGTCCCAGGGATAGCTGTGCATCATACTTTGTTGTTAGTGCACGCGTTGCATTAATCCCAACAATCCAATCTGCCTCACTTCTCGCTAACGCTGCATAATACAAATCGTTATATTGACGACCGTCTTTTAAATTTTTAAACCCTTGTTGAATAGCTTTTTTAGTAACTGAGCTAATCCATAATCGACGGAGTGGCTTTTTGTTACCAACTTTATCCAAAATCAATCTTGCAACTAGTTCACCTTCTCGTCCAGCATCTGTCGCAATAATAATATCTTTCACTTTATTATCTAAAATTAACGCTTTTACTGTTTTAAATTGTTTGCTTGTTTTACCAATAACAACAGTTTTCATATATTTAGGTATAATTGGAAGGTCTTCTAATCGCCATTCCTTTAAATTTTTATCGTATTGTTCAGGTGTCGCATTTGTCACTAGATGACCTAACGCCCACGTGACAATATATTGGTTGTTTTCAAAGTAACCATTACGCTTTTGATTTATTTGTAAAGCATCAGCAATATCTCTTGCGACTGATGGTTTTTCAGCTAATATTAAAGATTTCATAAATTATCCTTTCTCTTACGTTCTTTTATATCGAACGTGCTTCATCTATTCCACTAATCTTTGATTTAAATTCAATGATTGCAAATGATGTGTTAAATGTATTGTAACATGTTAATATCACTATTAACTTTCATTTCAGTTGAAATACTATATAATAAAAGTAACAAAAAGTACGGAGGTAATGACATGAGCATAGTTCAGTTATATGATATTACACAAATAAAATCGTTCATTGAACATTCGAATTATGAATCAGCATCATATTTATATAAACTTCCTCAACAGTACAATGAAATAGATGTATTAATAACCGATGCGATTGAATCACCTGGTGTATTTTCGATTAAAGAAAACGATTCAATCAAAGCAATCATATTGTCTTTTGCATACGATAAAAATAAATTCAAAGTCATAGGCCCTTTCGTGGCTGACAATTATGTATTATCTGTCGAAACGTTTGAAACGCTGTTTAAAACAATGACTTCGAATCAACCTGACGATGCTGTCTTTAACTTTTCTTTTGAAGAAGGCATTCAACAATACAAACCATTAATGAAAGTTATTCAAGCAAGTTATAACTTCACTGACTATTACATAGAAGCCCGTACAAGATTAGAAGAAGATATGCACCAACCAAATATCATTCCTTATCACAAAGGGTTTTATCGTGCTTTCAGCAAATTACACACAACTACATTTAAATATCAGGCACATTCACCGCAAGATATCATTGATAGTTTAGACGACCATCATCATTTGTTTTTATTTGTTAGCGAAGGTTTACTTAAAGGTTATTTATACCTTGAAATTGATTCACAACAGTCAATCGCCGAGATTAAATACTTCAGTTCTCATGTAGATTACCGTTTGAAAGGTATCGCTTTCGAGTTACTTGCGTATGCATTGCAATATGCTTTTGATAACTTTGATATTAGAAAAGTTTATTTTAAAATTCGTAATAAAAATAATAAACTCATCGAACGATTTAATGGTCTAGGTTTCCATATCAACAATGAGTACATTAAATTCAAATTCGAATCACGTAACGTAAAAGATCAAACAATCCCTGAATAAAATACCAAGCAAATACCCCACAGTACATAATTAGCATGTATTGTGGGTTTTTATACTTTTTGTAAATATTGAAAATTATAAGTAGTTGTTTTTTACTATTAGGGCAGAATGCTTTACAATAACATGCAAGTGTCAATTAAGGGGAGCACTTGCATAAATAGTATAGGAGAGTGAGTAGTCTTGCAATTTCTTGATTTCTTAATCGCACTTTTACCTGCTTTATTCTGGGGAAGTGTCGTTCTTATTAATGTTTTCGTCGGCGGTGGACCTTACAACCAAATTCGTGGTACGACGCTAGGCGCACTCATTGTTGGATTAGGTTTACTTATTACTGGTTTCGCAAAATTCAATAATCCTACTGTAATTATTGTCGGTCTTATTTCTGGTGCATTATGGGCGTTTGGACAAGCGAATCAGCTTAAATCTATTAGTTTAATCGGTGTATCAAATACTATGCCAGTTTCTACAGGTATGCAATTAGTTGGTACAACATTATTCAGCGTTATCTTTTTAGGTGAATGGTCTTCAATGACTCAAATTATCTTTGGTTTAATCGCCATGATATTATTAGTTACTGGTGTAGCACTTACTTCACTTAAAGCTAAAAATGAACGTCAATCAGATAATCCTGAATTTAAAAAAGCAATGGGTATTTTAATTGTATCTACAGTTGGATATGTAGGTTTCGTTGTACTTGGTGACATCTTCGGTGTTGGTGGAACTGATGCATTGTTCTTCCAATCTGTCGGTATGGCAATTGGTGGCTTTATCCTATCCATGAATCATAAAACATCACTTAAATCAACAGCACTTAATCTATTGCCAGGTGTGATTTGGGGAATTGGTAACTTGTTCATGTTCTATTCTCAACCAAAAGTTGGTGTAGCTACAAGTTTCTCATTATCACAGTTACTTGTTATCGTTTCAACCTTAGGCGGTATTTTCATTTTAGGAGAAAGAAAAGATCGTCGTCAGATGACTGGTATTTGGGCAGGTATTATTATTATCGTGATAGCCGCTATAATTCTAGGTAATTTGAAATAGAAAGTTAAATACTCATGTAACGTAAAAATGTTATCGCTTCTGAAAATAACCATTCACTTATAGAATGATTAAAATTAATTTTCGAGAATTTTACGTTGAATGTTCCTCTATATGTCCCAGGAAATACATGGCTCTAAAAACAAAACGCAATAACACATCATGACATTAATCATGCGTTTTAAGAATTTAAAATTAGCGATACTTTTAAAATCTTGATGATATTCATTTATCAAGTATGTGCCATATACATCAAGTGGATAGCTGCATAGGGAGTGGGACAGAAATGATATTTTCGCAAAATTTATTTCGTCGTCCCACCCCGGCAAGGTTGACTAGAATTGAAAAAAGCTTGTTACAAGCGCATTTTCGTTCAGTCAACTACTGCCAATATAACTTCGTAGAGCATAGAATATTGATTTATGTCTCAGCCTGTTGAACAACTATGTCATAAATAAAAGCCCCCTTTTCACAATATGCATTTACATGTTGTGGTAAAGGGGGCTCTCATTTTCTACGAATACTAAAATCGATTTTATCTTCAAATGTGTAAACTAGACAAACACTGCCTGATACACGTACAAAATAATGATACTAATAATGATTGTTAAATTGGTCGTCATACCTATAAATGGCAGTGTTCGATATTTAAACTGAATACCATAAGAAATAATTGCGACACCAACCGGGAACATCCAAGTGACCAACAATGTCGTCTTAATCATATCATCTGATACCGGTAACAACACATGTACTAACAATCCCGCAATTAATGCTAATCCATAATGCAAACATAAATATTTAATAGTAGCACGTATATACTTTCTTTCCAGAGTAAAATTCAACATGACACCTAGCAAAATCATTGATAACGGCATATTTGCATGGGAAAGTATGCTAAAGAAATCGATTGCCACATGTGGTAAATGGATGTGACTTATATTCAATATAAACATTACAATGTATGTAACGAGTGGCACTGATTGTAATAATTTCTTACCTAAATATTTAAAATCGAATTGATCACTACCTTCACTAAAGTAGCTACCTACAAAGTAAGTAATTCCAAACATCACAAAGGCACCACCTATATCAGCCATACCAAAATAAATAAGCCCCGTTTTAGGCCATATCACTTCAATTAGTGGATATGCAAACAATCCAATATTCATAGCACCAGTCATCATACCTACTGATCCACGCATGTGATTATCATATTTTCTAAAAAACCAGACAGCAATCATTTTCGCCACAATACCATAGATAATCATTAAAATTGGTAAAATGGAGAATGACAATTTTAATTCTGCACTGTTTAAATTCACAATAACTAAAGATGGGAGTGTGACATTAAGAACTAATGTAGCAATGACTTGACTATCTGTTGCCTTTATAAAATTAATGCGCTTCAAAAAGTAACCAAGCGCAATTAATAAAATAATCATAGTAAATTGTTCTGTCACTGTTATCCCTTCTTTCAATAACCTTCATAATTTATAACTTTAACATACTCCACAGATATTTTAGAAGTCTACTGTTTCATGCTATAATCTACATTAAATGCACTTAATTATATTTCAAAGGAGTGTTATAGTATGTCTTTAGAAAACCAACTAGCCGAACTTAAATATGATTATGTTCGTCTTCAAGGTGACTTAGAAAAACGGGAATCTTTGAATTTAGATACTTCCGCACTTGTTCGTCAACTTAAAGATATTGAAAATGAAATTAGAAACGTTCGTGCTCAAATGCAAGATTAATAATCTATCATTCAAGCAATAAATGCTTTTCGTTACATAAATTTGACTAGCATTGCTCTGAATACGTTATATTGATGAATTGCTTCATTTTTCGCTCAATTACATCTAGAATCACAAGATGTTGTCGCGTTATGATTTAGTGTCTCATTAACAACATACGCGCAGATCTATCCCAACATTGTTATTTATGTTTTCTACGCTGCTGTACTACATGAACCCTTTGAAACGGAGAGGAAGTTATCATATGCAATTTTATCTGATTTTACTAGCAATACTTTATCTAATTGTTAGTTTTATTAGTATTTTTAAAATGGAAGTTGTATTTACTCGCATTTTGAGAATTATTATGGGTGTGTTGTTATTATTCGTCTTAGCATTAACGACGATGAGTTTTCCAAAAGAGAATTGGTGGGTATTTATCGTCTTATTACTCTTAGTCGGTAATGTCGAAGTGACAGGATTTAAAATGCTTAAAAAAGATCTAAAAGGCGTAAACATCTTGAATTTAATGTCATTATTTATCTTTGTCATATATTTCATCTTAACCATCGTATTATTCTAAGTAATAAACAAAGCATGCAATAACATAATTGCAACCTTATATTATCATCAGATTACATATCGAATGCCAGTATTGTTTTATTAACACATCGATTAAATCGCACGTGAAATAAGGTCTAAATTTTCAAATTTTAAAAAGCCATAAAAGTAGTCAATATCATGACCGCTTTTATGGCTTTTATATTATCTATCGTTTAGTGAATCGTTTTTTTAAAGTAAAGAGAATTTCATATATTACTGGTACAACTACAAGTGTTAACAAAGTTGATGAAATTAAACCACCAATAACTGTAGCAGCTAATCCTTTCGAAATAAGAATCGAGCTATCTTGACCAAATAACAAAGGAACTAATGCACCGATTGTTGCAATCGCCGTCATTAATATCGGTCTAATTCTAGTACCGCCTGCTTCGATTAATGCTTCTTTCATCTCCATGCCCTGTTGCTCATTATTAATGACACGGTCTATTAACACAATGGCATTTGTTACTACAATTCCAATTAACATTAGCATACCAATTAAACTTGGTACTGATATTGTTTCTCCTGTGATTAATAGTGCAATAATTACACCGATAACTGTAAATGGTAAAGAGAATAAAATTGTAAATGGTGCTAGGCCACCTTTAAATGTAATAACTAGGATTAAATATACGATAATGATTGCAGCTAACATTGCAAAGGCTAATTGTGTCATTGCATTGTTAATATCATCTGATGCACCACCGATATTAACCTTTACATTATTCGGTTTGTCCAAATTATTTATTTTAGACATCACTTGTCGTGTTGTGCCACCCACATCTTTATTTGTTACTTTAGCAGATACCATCGTTGCATAATCACCTTGTTCTTGCGTCAATTTACTTGGTGTCGTTGTTTTAACTAACGTAGCGATATCTCCCAATTTAATCGTACCACCAGTCGGCTTTTTCAAAGTTATATTATTCAACTTATCTTCTGACCAGTCTGTTTGCTTATTTTGTTTGACTTTAACATCAACAGTTTTACCATTTTCTTTAACAGTCGTAACTGTTTTTTCTGGTAAGTTTTCATTCAAGTGCATTGCAAGTTGACTTGCAGAAATACCATTTTCTGCCGCTTTATTTTGATCAACTTTAATTTCATACTGATCATATGTTTGCGATAAATCAGATTTGACATTGGCTAGTCCTTTAACCTGTTTCATTTTCTGTTCAATATCTTTTACAGTTGATTTTATGGCATCCATTGATGGACCTTTCACAGTAACCTCTACAGATTTATTACCTGCACCTGTTCCTAAATCTTGATTTTTCCACTCTCCAGGATGTTTAAAGCCATCTGCATGTTTAATAACCTTATCCGCTTCTACATCAAAATTAGGCGTGTCATTATCATATTCAACCATGATTGCCATACTATTTGTACTACCCGTTGGATCTACTGGACTACTACCGCCAACTGAGTATTGAATTGTTTTTACATGCTTTTTCTGTTTTAAATATTTTTCAACATCTTTCGCATGATTCAACACTGCTTGCTCCGTTTCACCAGGCTTCGGTGTATAAGTAATAGCTAAAAATTTATCGTCACCTGCTGAAATAAAGCTAGTGCCTAGTCTCGGTCCTCCAAATACAATAGTTGCAACCAAAATTAATGTACTTAATATAATTACAATCCACTTATGATTTAGTGACCAATGCAATGCTTTTTTATATGTTGTACTAACAACACCTAATCCTTCTTGATATTGTTTATTACGACGTTTAACGCCTTTTTTAAATAGTGTAGCTGCCAACGCTGGAACGAGTGTAATTGACACTAATAACGATGCTAATAAACTAAATGCAATAGCCAATGCAAAAGGTCTAAACATTTCGCCTACTGAACCTGATACAAACACAAGTGGTAAAAAGACGATAATAGTAACTAGTGTCGATGACATTATTGGTTTAAATACTTCAGTTGTCGCACTGATAATTAAATTTCCACCTTTTAGTTGTTCTTCTGAATCTGTTAAGCGTCGATAAATATTTTCAACAACTACAATCGAATCGTCTATCACACGTCCAATCGCTACTGTTAATGCACCTAACGTTAGTATATTCAATGAAACATCACTCAATTTCAGAGCAATAAGCGCCATAAGAAGTGATAACGGAATGGATATAATAGAAATTGCCGTCGTACGAATGTTTCTTAAAAACAGCAAAATAACTATAATTGCCACGATTGTACCTAATGATGCTTTTTCAACCATCGTATAAAGTGATTTCTCAACAGGCTTTGCAGTATCCATTGTTTTTGTGACATTAAAATCTTTATTTTCATCAACGAATGTATCAATTTTACGTTGTACATCTTTGGCTACTTGAACTGTATTGGCATCTTGAGCTTTAGTTATTTGTAAATTAACCGCATCCTTGCCATTCGTTTTAGAAATAGAAGTACGCACATCACCAACTGTAATATCAGCTAAATCTCCTAGTTTCGCTGTCGGCATACCACTTATATTATTTGATGCTGACGCTTTTGAATTTTGCTGCGGTGATGCCTGATTAACATCTGACATGGCTGAATTTTGTTTATTGTCACTTTGGGATTGAGATTGCCCTTGTCCTCCTGCCAACGTTAATGGAATATTTATGTTTTTAAAAGCATCAACAGATTGATATTGACCATCAACAACAATTGATTTATCTTTATCACCAAATTGGAACAATCCAAGTGGTGTTGTTCTTGTTGCTGTTTTTAGATAGTTTTCTACATCATCAGCAGTCAACCCATATTTTTCAAGTTCATTTTGCTTAAATTTAAGGGTGATTTCACGGTTCGTCTGCCCATTTAATTGCGCATTTTGCACACCATCTACCGTTTGTAATTTTGGTATTAATTGTTCATTCAGTACTTTCGTTACTTTTTTCAAGTCATTCTCTTTATTTGAAAATGAATATGCTAAAACCGGAAAAGCGTCCATCGAATTACGTCTTAATTCTGGTTGACCAACTTCATCTTTAAATTTAATTTTATCGATTTCTTTTTTAAGCTGTTCTTCTGCTTTATCCATATCTGTATTATTTTCATATTCAACTGTTACAATTGAAGCATTTTGTACGGATTGCGTTTTAACATTTTTCACATATGCCAACGATCTTACTTGATTGTCAATTTTACTACTTATTTCATCTTGGGTACTTTGTGGCGTTGCACCCGGCATTGTTGTTGTAACTGAAATAACTGGATTTTGTACATTTGGTAGTAATTCTAATTTCAATTTAGCACTCGCGTATACACCGCCCAAGACAACTAAAACAACCATTAAAAAGATAGCAAACTTATTCCCCAAAGAAAATTGTAATAGTTTTTTTATCACAGTACTTCCCCCTCTTTCACTATATTCAAAAATATTTTACTCAACCATTCTATATTGTGTAAAAAAATCTGAACGCAAATGACAGTCTTATGAGCGTTCAGATTTCAGTCGTTAATCTATTTTCGTTTTAATTTACGAGATATTTTAATTTTAGCTTTTGTTAAACGCGGTTTAACTTGCTCAATTAATTGGTACAATGGCTGATTCAATACATAATCAAATTCACCAATCTTTTCACTTAAGTATGTTCCCCACACTTTTTTAAATGCCCATAAGCCATAATGTTCTGAGTCTTTATCTGGATCATTATCTGTACCACCGAAATCGTAAGTTGTTGCACCATGTTCACGTGCATACTTCATCATCGTATACTGCATATGATGATTTGGTAAAAAATCTCTAAATTCATTAGAAGACGCACCATATAAGTAATATGATTTTGAGCCAGCAAACATTAATAGTGCACCAGAAAGATAAATACCTTCAGGATGTTCCTTTTCTAAAGCTTCTAGGTCTCGTTTTAAATCTTCATTTTTAGCAATTTTATTTTGCGCATCATTAATCATATTTTGCGCTTTTTTAGCTTGCTTTTCAGATGTTTCCATCTTCTGCTGCCATTTAGCAATTTCGGCATGAAGTTCATTCAATTCTTGATTTACTTTCGCTATATTTTCTTTTGGATCCAACTTTACTAAAAATAGTTCAGCATCTCCATCTTCATGCAACGCATCATAAATATTTTCAAAGTAACTAATATCACGCGTTAAGAAGCCATCGCGTTCCCCAGTGATTTTCATTAATTCAGCAAATGTTTTTAAACCTTCTCTATCAGATCGTTCTACTGTCGTACCTCGCTTTAAAGCCAAGCGCACTTTTGAACGATTTCGGCGTTCGAAGCTATTTAATAACTCATCATCATTTTTATCAATTGGTGTAATCATAGTCATACGTGGTTGGATGTAGTCTTTTGATAAACCTTCTTTAAATCCTTTATGTTTAAAACCAAGCGCTTTCAAATTTTGCAAAGCATCTGTACCTTTATCGACTTCAACATCAGGATCGATTTTAATTGCATACGCTTTCTCAGCTTTAGCAATTTCTTTTGCACTGTCTAACAATGCATTTAACGCCTCTTTATTACTATAATCAACAACAAAACCACGTGAAATATAACATAGCGTATAAGGTAATTTAGGTACTTTTTTAAAAAGTAACTGCGCAACACCCTGAATTTCACCGTCACGACCTACAGCGATTCTTCGCGCGTACCATCCAGTTAATTTCTTTGTTTCTGCCCATTTCGTTAATTGTAATAAATCTCCATTTGGGTGAGATTTAACAAATGCGTCATGTTCCTGATTAGTGATATGCATCTTTTCCATGATTTATGATATCTCCTTCTATTTAACAATACCTTTAATTATACAGTTTGTATCTTATAGTGTCGATTCAGAGCTTGTGTATGATTTGAACTCTTATTTTTGAAATGTCCATGCTCCAATTAATAGTTTAGCAAGTTCAAATTTACTCATTTTAATTGTGAATCATTTTATATCTATGCTTCCTGTTAAATTTAATGTTATCGTACAATTAATACTTTTCAACTAGTTACCTATACTTCAAAATACTTTCATCATCTAACACGATATTCATTTCTAACATGAACCAATTTGACTTCAATGAATAAATTTCTCCTCAAGCAGCCACATTAATGTTCATATACAATTACCCCTGTTATAATGTCAATAATCTAACAATGAGGTGTTTGATATGAGAACAATTATTTTAAGTCTATTTATAATTATGAACATCGTTGCAATCATTATGACATTGAGTCAACCTCTCACCGTGAATTACTTTAGTTTACGGGTTATACTTATCTTTTTCACATTTATATTATCAATCTTTTTCATTTTAATTAAGTCATCACGATTAAATAATACATTAACGATTCTTTCCATTGTGCTTGCCATTATTCATATGGGCATTCTCGCTCATAGCACTTACGTATATTTATACTAATGGTTCAAAGCGATAAATAGCACCTCTGATAAAAATTGAATATGGTGAAGTTGCTTGTGCGTCTTTTATGATAACCGAATGATATTTTGAAACTTTACCATCTTCAATTCTAAAATAAATATCATCATTTTTTAAAATCAAATCTGTGTAATGGTCGTTCTCTTCTACAATGTCCATATCAAACCATTTCAACCAATTCGATACTGTTTGCGATCGGTTTTTACTTTTCACAATAACAGTTTCAATTGAAAATTGTTTTTGAAAATATTTTTGCAATTTTTTAGTACGCATGGAATCACTTTCTTCCCATTGAATAAAAAATGGTGGCTTAATTTCATCATCATCCTGATTCATTATATAAAGCAATTGCCACTTTGCCTTACCATCTTTATGTGTATCCCTTTCCATTTGAATCGGACCTACTACTTCAACCTGCTCACTTTGTAGTTTATTTTTAACTGTCTCAATATCATTTGTACGCAAACAAATATTTTTAAAGCCTTGCTCATACTTCTCTTGAACAATTTGAGTAGCGAAAGCGACTCCACCTTCTATCGTTTTTGCCATCTTTTTCAACTTTTCATTATTTTCTACATCTAGTAGCTCAATATAATTTTCATTGATATAACCTAATTTATTGAATGTTCCATATTTATGATGATACCCACCTGAATGTAATTTTATAACATCTCCTGGAAAACTAAACCGATCTAACTGATCTATATAATGAATGATGTGATCAAATTTCAATATCATTAGTATCCCCCTATTTACATGTAATTACGCTTATTTTAACAAAGTATAAATATTTTTGCTCTTAATAATTATATATTGATTTCTAATTGCCCCCGTTTTATAATTACTATTGTTGTAAAAAAGGTTAGCTAAGCTAACTATTTTATCTTAGGAGATGTCACTATGCTATCACAAGAATTTTTCAATAGTTTTATAACAATATATCGCCCCTATTTAAAATTAGCAGAGCCGATTTTGGAAAAACACAATATATATTATGGTCAATGGTTAATCTTACGCGATATAGCTAAATATCAACCCACTACTCTCATTGAAATTTCACATAGACGTGCAATTGAAAAGCCTACTGCAAGAAAAACTTTAAAAGCTCTAATAGAAAATGACCTTATTACAGTAGAAAACAGTTTAGAGGATAAACGACAAAAGTTTTTAACTTTAACACCTAAAGGGCATGAATTATATGAGATTGTTTGTCTTGATGTACAAAAGCTCCAACAAGCAGTAGTTGCCAAAACAAACATTTCGCAAGATCAAATGCAAGAAACCATAAATGTGATGAATCAAATTCATGAAATATTATTAAAGGAGGCACACAATGACTAATCAAGGCTCATTAAATAAATCACCTATTTTCACCAAAAGTTTTACTATTAACTTTTTTGTCAACTTTATCGTATACCTATGCATGTATTTGTTACTTGTAGTTATTGCTGGCTATAGTAAGCAAGCTTTCGACGCTTCCGATTCATTAGCCGGATTAGTTGTAGGACTATTTATTGTCGGGTCTTTAATTGGTCGATTTGCTACAGGTAAATTTGTAAATCAAATCGGACCTAAACGATTATTATTTATTGGTTTAATTGCTTTAATTATCACGCAATTACTTTATTTTATTGATCGATCTTTAGCTTTTTTAATCTTTGTACGTCTCATAAACGGTATCGCAACTGCAGTTGTGACAACTGCAACAGGTACTATTGCGGCATACGTTACCCCTGTTAATAGAAAAAGTGAAGGCATCAGTTTATTTTCCTTAAGTTTAGTATTAGGTACAGCGATTGGCCCATTTCTAGGTATGTTACTTATTACAAAATACGCAATTAATTTACTGTTTATTATTTGTGTCATATTAGGCATACTCGGACTCATTATCTCATTATTTATAAAAGTTGATTTCGAAGTAACAAATAACAAAACTGAAACTAATGTCATTGATAAACCAAGATTTAGTATTCATCAATTTATTGCAAAAGAGGCCATTCCTGTTGCTGTAATTATGCTTTTAATTGGCGTTACCTATGCGTCCATCCTAACTTATTTACAAGCATTTGCTTTAGAGCGACACCTAGTCACTGCAGCAAGCTATTTCTTTATTTGCTATGCTATAGCATCGTTAATTACTAGACCTATTGCTGGTAGATTGATGGATGATAAAAATGAAAATATTATTGTCTACCCAGCATTTATCATGCTTTTCCTTTCATTTGTGTGCTTAATTTCAAGCTATCAAAGCTGGTTAATATTACTTGCTGGTGCTTGCCTAGGTTTAGGGTATGGAAATTTATCATCTGCAATGCAATCTATTGCGATAAAAGTCTCACCCCCGATTAAATATGGTATCGCGACATCTACTTTTTACGTTGGTCTAGATGCAGGTGTAGGCTTCGGTCCATCATTCCTTGGGTTATTTACTCATATGTTTTCATATAGTGAAATCTTCGGCTTTATGGCCGCTTTAGCAATCATTACTATGCTTGTTTACTTCTTAATTCATGGACGTCATGTAACTAGAAATGCCATGAACTAAATATTTATATTCAAAAATAAAAAGCATGCCAATCTCTATTCATCATTTGTCTGTCCCCAAGACGCAATTATGATGTACTGATTGGCATGCTTTTTAAGTTTTTAGTTTGTAACGCTTAACACTTCTATTTCTTTAGTAATTTTATCTAACAATTTCTTTTGAGAAGTACTATAGAAATAGAATACTTGTCTTTCATCCGTTTCAGAACGCAATTTAGAAATAAGCTCTTTTTTATAGATTTTACGGATAATCACATCGATTTTACTTGTATCCCATAGCATTTCAAAATGTAATGTGTCCCTCAATTCTTTACCGCTAATCTTTTCAGCTTCATACACTTTAAAAAGTACTACAAATTCTTCAATTGAAATCTTATGTGTTGTTTTTAACCAGTGCTTTAACTGACTTAACTCCCTTTCTGCTTCTATAAAACGTTGAACTTTATTACTCATAATATGATGCCTCCTATGTTTCTTCTTAGATGTTTGTAATTCATATTATTATACAATTACTTAAATTTATTATATATCAAACTTAGCATTTTATCTATTACAAATATTAAATTGCTGGCTATATCTTGTTTAGATTTATATCTTTTGGACAACTTGTTGTTTATTCGACAACATTTATACCTAAAAAAGATATATTACAACTCAATGACATGGAGTGTGACATCAATGTTAAAGAACCACTAAAGATTTATTATGTAGTGATTCTTAAGAGTGGGATAGAAATGATATTTTCATAAAATTTTATTTCGTTGTTCCCCAACTTGCATTGTCTGTAGAATTTCTTTTTGAAATTCTCTATGTTGGGGCCCCGTTCCCCAACTTGCACATTATTGTATGCTGACTTTTGTCAGCTTCTGTGTTGGGGCCCCGCCAACTTGCACATTATTGTAAGCTGACTTTCTGTCAGCTTCTATGTTGGGGCCCCGCCGATTTGTAAAAACATTAAAAACGATCATTTCTATTAAATCTGGCATAGATATGACCGTTTTTACTTTAATAAATAATATTGTATTTTAGGGAGTAAGACAGAAATATTAAAGAATCTCTAATGATTTAATATGTAGTGGTTCCTACACATTAACCACCAATATAATTCATGTTTATCTTTTTACGTTGACGATTGGCAACTGTTTGAGCAGTTCTCTCATCTGAATATCGATCATCTCTTATTTGCCATAAAGCTTTAAATTGTTCTTTTAATTCTTCGTCGGTCACGCCAGAACGAATAAACGCTTTAACGTTAAATCCATCGACAGTTGCAAATAAACATCCGTAAAACTTCCCATCTGATGACAGCCTTGCGCGTGTACATGTAGAACAAAATGATTGTGAAACACTTGTAATCAAACCAAATTGAACACCGTTATCCTTATGGCGATAATATTTTGCTACTTCCCCAAAATATTTTGGTTCTACAGGATCGATTTCAAAGTGCTCCTCTATCATAGTAAGCATTTCATCTTTAGTTACAACTTTGCTGAAATCCCATCCATTATCATTACCAACATCCATAAATTCTATAAATCGAATCTCTATATGTTTATCTTTAAAATATTCAAGCATTGGTATAATTTGATCATCGTTAATACCTTTTTGTATAACAACATTTACTTTTACATTCAAACCAATAGACGTCGCGTAATCAATTTGTTCTAAAATCGTAGTCGCTTTAATATTACGATTATTGATTGATTGAAATAGCGTATCATCAATAGCATCCAAACTGACATTAATTCTGCGCAGCCCAGCATCATATAACTTTTGTCCATGCTTTTTTAATAACAAACCATTTGTAGTCAAACCAATATCTTCAATACCATCGATTTGATTTAATTTAGCTATAAGTACATTTAAATCCCGTCGCATCAATGGTTCTCCACCTGTAATGCGTATTTTTTTTACACCTAATTCTGCATATACCTTAGCGATTCTAGCCATTTCATCAAACGTTAACAGTTCATTTTTAGGTAAAAATACGAAATCATCTCCAAATACCTCTTTAGGCATGCAATAATCACACCTAAAGTTACACCGATCTGTCACAGATAACCGTAAGTCACGGATGGGACGTCCTAGTTTATCTTTTATTTGTTCTACCATTTGTGGACCTCCTAACGGCTTACAATTTTTGAATTAAAGCGTCCAAATCATGCTGATAATTTATATTTTTGTACCAATATGAGGGCGCATCTACATCCCTGACATCCAAATAATCCGTTGATAATTCATGATATACATTTTTAAAACTGTAATTATCAGAATGTAGTGCTTTAGTTATAGCGCCTAATGCATTCGGACTATAAAATGCAATTGTTGGAATAAAACGTCCATCTTCTTTAAAAGCTGCGACATCTAAATGATTTTCAATAAGATGAGAAACTAAAAACTGATACAACGTGCTTACAGCTTTACCAGTAATCATTGGTGTATCAACAGAAACGACAAAAAACAATTCTTCTTCAGGATGTTGCTTCATGATTGTATAAATTCCTGCTAATGGACCTTTATCATTATGATTCTCATCATCTATAACAACATTTGGATATTTAAATTGCGTTGCCAATTGCGCATTTGTACTAATAATAATTTCATTGAACATATTTGTTGATTCTAATGTCTTAATTACTCTACTATAAAAGGTCTCACCGTTCACTTCCGCAAAAGCTTTGGGCTTACCAAATCGTACTGAATGACCACCTGCAAGAATTATTGCTTTCATGCTCCCTTAACCTCCACTAACCGGTGGAATTAATGCAACAGTATCATTAGGTTGAATGAAATCTGATTTTTGTACAAATTCCTCATTTACAGCAACTTGAAACTTTTTATTATTGATTTGCGGATAACGTTCAAACAATAAATCTTCAAATTGTTGTACAGTCAATCCTTGTTCAAGCACAATATCTTCCTGTGCTTTTTGTAATATATCTTTAATTTCTGCGAAGTAAAGTACCTTCATCTCTCTTATTCCTCCCTCTTCGCTTCTTCATAATTCCCTTTTTGATGCCCTTGCCATTTTGAACCATCTTCCCAAATTTCTTTTTTCCAAATCGGAACAATTTCTTTTATACGCTCAATTGCATATTCATTTGCTCGATAGGCATCTTTACGATGCGGTGAAGAAACTGCAATTAATACAGCGATATCTGAAATTTGTAATGGCCCTATTCTATGAACAATACTTGTTATCGTTCCAGGCCATTTTTCATTTATTTCATCTCCAATTTGTGCCAATTTCTTTTCAGCCATTGGAATATACGCTTCATATTCTAAATATTCCGTTTTGACGCCTTTAGTCCATTCGCGAACATGACCGGTAAAAACAACTACTGCACCTTGATATTCATTTATAGTGAATTCACGATATTGTTCTGTTTGTATCGGTTCTGTCACGATTTCAAATTGTTTCATTCATTTCAATCCTCTATGTTAATTGTGTATCACAATCATTTTTAATTTTATTTAATAACCATTGCTCAAATGCTGTAAAATCTTCATGCTCCCTAACATTAATGCTATAACAAACATTCGACAATTGTTGTAATACTTGCAACTCTTCTTCATCTCGATAGACTACGACTTTTTCAAAATCAGCATTTTTAAAGCCTTCAACTAATACGATATTGGTGTCAATTGTAACAGATTTTTCAATAATTTGAGTAAGATTTTGATTATCTACACGTGTTACAGTTTGCTGATATTGAAATCCTTGTACAATACTTTGATCTGCCCCCGCTTCAAAATGCTTCATGTGATCGACGTCTGAATCCTGTAATTGAATATCTTCCTTACCATGCCCATGATGTTTAATAGTAGCAACTGTATAACCATGTGACTTTAAGAAAGAGACAATATGCCTCATCAATGTTGTCTTACCAGACTTTTTGTACCCTACAATTTGTAAAATCATAAAAGAAGTTCCTCTTCAGCAGCGTCAGATTCAGTCAAAATAATATCTACTGTATGACCCGCTTTAAAACCACGTGACCCTCCTGGTAACATGACCATACAGTTAGCATGTGCAATCGCTACAACCGCACCTGATTTATTGAATCCTGAAGGTACTACAGTAGCTCCAGCACTTGTTAACGTTGCTTTAGCACGTATAAATCGTGTGAATGGGTTTGCCTTGGTAAAATCTTCCATTAATGTTGCTTTAATTATTTGCGGGAAGACTTCTAGTGCGCCACACATATGTTTAACAGCTGGTTTCACAAATAGTTCAAATCCTGTAAAACAAGCTGATGGATTTCCAGATAATCCAAACAAATATTTTCCATCTGCAAATGCAACCGTTGTTACGCTACCAGGACGCATTGCTACTTTATTAAATAACACTTTCGCCTTTACAGTCTTATAAATCTCAGGTAAATAGTCAAAATCTCCAACAGAAACTCCGCCCGTTGTAATAACGATATCATGTTTTTCCATAGCTTCTTTAACGACTTGTATACCACTATCTAAATCATCTTGTTGTGTTTTGTAAATACCAACTTCAAGACCTAATTTTTCTGCTAAGGCACGAATCATTGGACCATTAGAGTTACGAATTTTTCCATCTTCTAATACATCATTAACATCTAATAATTCGCTTCCTGTTGCAATAACAGCGACGCTCGGTTGCTTAATAACTTTAACCTCTGCATAGCCATATGTTGCAAGGACCGCAATAGCCCCTGGATTAATTACTTGTCCTTTTTTTAGAACAACATCGCCTGTCTTTGTTTCTTCACCTTTTAAAGATATATTTTCATTTTTGGAAAATGGTTTACGAATTGTAAATGTATCTTCTAGTTCAATCGTTTGTTCAAACATAACAACAGCATCTGCGCCATTAGGTATTTGTGCTCCAGTCATAATACGCACCGCTTCGTGATCCCCAACTAATTTATCAGAAACTGAACCTGCACCAATATGATCAATCACTTTAAACTCAATGCGATTCTGACCACTTGCCCCTTGTGAATCAACACTGCGAATTGCAAAACCATCATAAGGTGATTTATCAAACCTTGGTATATCATAAGTAGCTACAATATCTTCTGCTAAGATATGATTTAGACTTTTTTCAAGTGCTACCGTAATTGCCGGCATTGAACTCTGCTGATTAACGATACGTTGAATTGCTTCTTTAACTGGGATTGGGTTTCTTTTTTCTACTACCATTAAAAATCATCTCCAAAACTTTTATTTTTTCATGATATACTAGATGCACTAGGAGGGGTAAAATGACTGAGTTTACTCATATTAATCAACAAGGCCACGCCAAAATGGTCGATGTATCAGACAAACAAATTACAAAAAGAACTGCTGTCGCTCATTCAAGCATTACTGTGAATGAAACTATTTATAAGCAGATTTCTAATAACACCAATACCAAAGGCAATGTATTGAACACTGCTCAAATCGCTGGTATTATGGCTGCCAAAAATACATCAACAATTATTCCGATGTGCCATCCATTACCATTGACTGGCATAGATGTTCACTTCAGCTGGGATGAAACAAATGCACCCCTTTATACTTTAAACATTCAAACAACTGTCTCTACAACTGGCAAAACCGGTGTTGAAATGGAAGCTTTAACCGCTGCATCAGCAACGGCTTTAACCATTTACGACATGACGAAAGCAGTTGATAAAGGTATGATTATTGGCGAAACCTACCTTGAAAGCAAGTCTGGCGGTAAATCTGGAGATTTTCAACGCCAATCAGGTCAATAAATTATTTTGTAAGCTCATGAATCAGATGATTTAATTCTGGTTTAATGAGCTTTTCTAATGCTAATTTAACTGCGCCTGTTGATCCTGGAATCGAAAATATCAATTTATTATTAACTGTACCTGCTACAGCACGAGACAATAATGCACGCGTGCCAACATCTTCAACATAACTCAAATATCTAAACAATTCCCCAAAGCCTTCTATCTCTTTAGTTAAAAGTGGTTTTACTGCTTCAATCGTCACATCACGTTGTGCAATACCCGTTCCACCAGTCGTAATGATGACATCAATATCTTCTTCTAACCACTTCTTCACCTGCGTCGTGATGGCTACTTTTTCATCTTTCACAATTGTATAATGTGCGTCACTCACTTCAACGTCATCTGCTTGTAACAATTGGCGCACGCATTGACCACCTTTATCTGTATCAAAGTCTCTCGTATCTGATACCGTTAGTACGGCTGCTTTAACTGTACGATTCAATTTAACGTTTTGATGTTCGCCCATAATATTACACTCCTTTTGTCTTATCTTTTTTTATCCAAACAATAAATTCATTAGATGTGTGGCATCTGATGTGCGTGTCATGCCATGTATTAAAAACCTTCCACCTTTAAAAGCAACAATGCGGTGTCCTTTAAATTCAAACATAACCATATACGAATTACTGCGATAATTTAGTTGATGTTGTTTTAAAAATTGAACAAGAATGTCGTGTGTAATTGATGCATTTTCATACTGTACAGTGTCTCTACCACACAATGTTGCATAACGTTGTTCATTTTTGTTTAAATACGGATAACTTGGTATATCTCCACAAGTTGTACAGGCTGAACGTTGCATTTTACTGAAACCAAATGAATAATGACTACCTTCCCAAATATCGCCATAAGTTATTTTTGTGTCAATTGGTTGTTCCGTTAATACTTTCATCGCATCTCTTAATTGTAAACTTGTTGCCATCGTCACGGCAGGTTGAATGACCCCTACTGTATCACATGTTAAATTTAATGCTGGCAATTGTGGTACCAAACAGTTAAAGCAAGGTGTTTTACCAGGTATAAATGCAGCTTCTGTATATGTACTCTGTACAACACCACCATAAATCCAAGGTATACGATGTTTATATGCAAAATCATTAATCAGTTGTCGTGTTTCAAAGTTATCGGTTGCATCAATAATAACGTCAACGTCCTGTCCATGTGTTTCTAAAAAATAATAATCCACATGGGCAATATAATCATCAATATCAACATCACTACGTAACGCTAGCAAATGCTTTTTAGCTGCAACCACTTTAGGCATCATTTTCAAAGCATCTTCTTCAGTAAACAATGTTTGTCTTTGTAAATTACTAAATTCAATATAATCTCTATCAACAATGATTAGTTTAGCAATACCTGCTCTAACAAGTCCTTCAGCCACATGTGTACCTAATGCGCCCATACCAATAATCAACGCACATTTTTGATTTATTTTGCTTTGACCTATTTCACCTATTTGTTTAAATAAAATTTGCCTTGAATAACGTTCTTGACTCACATTAAGTTATCCTTTCTTTTTATCATTACTTTCATTATATGACGCGCGTCAATGTCTCTCAAAAAACTGCCCCTAAAAAAGAGTTTAAAACATCATTAAAATGCTGATAGAAGCATTCACTTCTACAATTTTAAATACGTTCTAAACTCTTTAATGGCAAATAAATGATTACCCAATTGTAATAATTTCATGAGCCATTTGTTCTGCTTCATAGTTTGAATGTGTCACAAATATGATTGGTATTTGCCATTCGTTGAAAATACGTTTAACTAATGTAATACTCTCATCTTTTGTAGTATCATCCAAACTAGAAAAAGGTTCATCTAATAAAATTAAATCTGGTTTCGTGCTAAGTGCACGTGCAAGTGCTACACGTTGTGCCTCTCCACCTGACAATGTCATAGGATATTGTTTCATCAAATGATCAATGTTTAAAGTTTGAATTAATTGATCGATGTGTTCAGATGGTTCAGCCATAAAAGTAATATTTTTATAGACCGTCATATTAGGAAACAATTGGTAGTCTTGAAACAGATATCCAATACGTCGTTGTTGAATTTTAACATTCACGTTTTTTGCCGTATCAGTTAGCAATTGCCCATTCACTTCGATAATAGCTTCATCTGCTTTACGTAATCCGGCAATCATATTTAAAACAGTAGTTTTACCAATGCCAGATGGACCACGAACTGCATAAATTTTTGGTTCGGTATCATCTATATTGATGCGAATTAAAGTGTTCTTTAATTGATATTTCAAATTGATTTTAAGCATCTAGTCGACCTCCTTATATTTATCTTTATTCAATAAATTAATTGTAGATATAACCACAATAGAGAATGCGACTAGCACTAATACCCATAACCACGCTTCATTTTCTCTACCTTGTTCCACTAAGAAGTATATTTCTAAAGGTAGTGTATTGGTTTTATTTGGAATATATCCTGCAACCATTAATGTAGCACCAAACTCACCTAATGCACGAGCAAAACTCATCATTATACCTGCTAAAATAGAGCGTTTAGCTAATGGTAAAATTAATTTGAGGAAAATTTTCGTTTCACTTGCTCCCATCGTTCTAGCTGTATTAATCATTTTCGTGTCTATACCTCTGAAGCCTTGCACAGTATGTTGATACATTAGTGGAAAACTAACAATGACAGATGCTATCACAGCACCTGTCAAAGTGAACACTACAGGTAAATGTAGTACATTCGCAAAGAATTGACCGATTGGTCCTCTTGGCGAGAAGATGATTAATAGAATAAAACCTAATACCGTTGGCGGCAAAACAATAGGTAATATCAATAAACTTTCCAATACTTTAACCCACGAACCCTTACGACGATACAACCATTTAGATATAAAAATACCTAAAACCGTTACAATAATCGTACTGATTACAGCAACTCGTATTGATATCCAAAAAGGTGTTAAGTCAGGCATGGATTACAACTCCTTATGCTGCAAAGTGGTATTCTTTTAATATTTCTTTAGCTTTATCTGATTTTAAGAATTCCATCCACTCTTTTGCTAATTTACTATCTGATGTAGCACCAGCTTCGTATGTGATTGGCTTCTTAAGTTCTACTTCTTTAATTACTTTTACAGTATCAATTTTTTTATTTTGTTTATATAAGTCAGTTTTATACACAAAACCTTGTTTCGCATTACCCTTTTCAACATAATTTAATACTTGTTTTACATCTTTAGCATAAACGATTTTACTTTCGACTTCTTTAAATAAGTTATTGTTATCTAAATACTGTTTCGCATATTTTCCTGCTGGTACAGTTTTCACTTCACCTAATGCTATTTTATCATTGTCTTTTAAGTCTTTTACTGAAGTGTAATTTGAATCTTTATCACCAATTAATACTAGACTATTTTTCGCATATTTATAAGTATCATGTGCTTTATTCTTGTCTTTTAATGCATCTACATCTTTAGTATTTGCAGACATAAATACGTCAACAGGTGCGCCTGATTCAATTTGTTTTCTTAATGCCCCTGATCCACCATAGTTAAATTTAATATCAGCATTTTTATGCTCTTTTTTAAATTCTGTAGCTAATTTCTTGGTTACATCTGTTAAACTTGCTGCCGCTGCAACTTGAATTTCTTGTTTCTTACCATTGGCTGCATCATCTTTTTTACTTTCATTATTATCGTTAGAATTAGAGCAACCAGCTAATACTAAAAGCATTGCAATCACAACAGCAAATAAACGTTTCATTTTCATTGAATGAACCCCCACTTTTAATAATATTTACATTTTCATTATACACTTACTATTATATTTGAAAAGAACCGTTGCCTGTTTATATATTGATTCAAACAATTGTCAAATTTTCATAAGATTGATATTTATTAATTGATGCCCTATTATGTACATTCTCGAAATCAATTTAAATCAAACTGATTGCTCACTATTAATTTTCATCAATCAAATTTCAAACTTAAGCAAATATGTTAAATTTTTAAGCAAATTGCTTTAAAATAAAGTTCAAGCTAATTAAAGGGGTTAGATAATGAACAAAGATGTATCTTTAGGTCAACCAATTGTTAGATATGAAGATGGAAAATTATTCAATACAACAGATCAATATGTGACAGAATTTCCACTTACAATTATGGTGAATGGTGAAGAATTTGCGACTGTTATATGCAGTCCAACAAACCTTGAGGAGTTAGTCATTGGATTTCTGGCTTCGGAAGGTGCCATTTTAAAGCAAGATGAATTAAAATCTGTACTGATTGATGATAGTAAAGGTTTTGCCCATGTTGAACTTAATAAAGATTTAGGCGATCGCTTTCAATATTCCACAAAACGAATGATTGCATCTTGTTGTGGAAAGAGTCGTGAGTTTTATTTTCAAAATGATGCTGCTATCGCTAAAACATCTATGTCTAAAATCACTTTAACTCCAATACAAATTATTAACATGATGACTCGATTACAAAGTGCAAGTCATATTTACCAAGAAACAGGTGGCTTACATAATGCTGCTATAAGCGATGGTTTGACATTTTTTGTACATCGACAAGACATTGGTAGACATAACGCTCTAGATAAATTATATGGATTTTGTATTCAGCGACATATTACTGTCCGAGATAAAGTATTAATTTTCAGTGGACGTATTTCATCAGAAATTTTAATTAAAGCCGCGAAAATTGGTGTTGGCGTTATTTTATCTAAATCGGCTCCGACAACGCTTGCTGTAACCTTAGCTAATGACCTAAATATTACGGCAATTGGATTTATTCGAAATGGTGGCTTTAATATATACAGTCATCCAGAACGTATCATTGATTCTGAACAATAACATATTCATTATAGTGTGTCATAATGAACGATATTCCACATGAATCAACAATATAAAAGCACTATTTTTATAAGTATAAGTAGCTCAAAACAATTTAAAAAGCAGTAAGTTGATTTCTACTCGAAACCAGCTTACTGCTTTTTTATTCTAATACAAACCTATCATCAATCGTTAATTTCCAATATCTTCTTTTAATATTTGATAACAAAATGATTGGTAAACATAACCTTGCTTTGCATACATATCTTTTGCTGTATCTTCACCATCTGCAACTAATATGATTGGTTTGTGATTTTTTGATATGGCGTATTCACCTATCAACGATTGAATTGTAGATCCAATTCCTTGGTGCCGAAATTGTTCTAATACACCAAATCCATCTAATTCAATGTAATTTTCACTTTCAATGACATCTACAACGCCAATAGGTTCATTATTTAAATAAGCTACTAAGCGTTTAATCACATCTTTTTGATAATGTTCCCTTACCATTTTTTCATGTGCATCTGCATAGTCTTTTCCAAATGGCAAACTAAATTGATATGCAACTTTTAAATAGGCATCTATATGCGACTCGTCAACGATGGCAATTTCAACGTCAGAGTTACGCGGCAAATTGGCAAGCGCATCACTTTCTATGGCATACAATTCCATAATACCTAGTTCAAAATTCATATCTTTAAACATAGCCATCCAATGATTATCAAGTTGTTCATTTTCCGGGAAACTAAACGCATAATGATTTGAACCTTGATTTGTATGTAATTGATGTTGACGTTCTAAGTCTTTCAGCCATCGCTCTTCGGTAGGCGTCTTTTTATATATCCATGTGTTGCTTGTGTATCGTTGTGGAAAAGAAGGCGTTAAATAAATCAACTGCTCGTCGTCATTTTCAAATATAGTACCGTTACAATATATATCTGACATACTTATACTAGCCATTGACACCTACTCCTTTCACATTTATAAATTTCAAAGCGGCTTATTCAATTACTTTACTATCTTAAATATGATTATTTTAATCCCATAATTTGACGAAACTGCGAGTGATTAAGTAGAGCTGTACCAATCAAACTTGCTACAATTGCTTTTAATATATCACCAGGTAAATAAGCTAATGAAATTGAAATAGCTTTCGTAAATGGTATGTTAATAATCATGCCCATAATCAATGTACCAATAACATCTAATGCTATAACACCAAAAACTAAAATACCAACGAATAAAATCCAGAAATTAATTTCATTGATGAATCTATCACGAATCGCACCAATCATGAATGCTACAACTGGATATAATAGTAAAAACCCTGCTGAAGGACCTGCGAATACACCAATACCACCGCGACCGCCTGATAACAGTGGCAAGCCAGCAACTACTAATAATAAAAAGACGATAACACTTAATGTGCCATATTTACGTCCTAAAATCACACCTGCTAAGAAAATACCAATGTTTTGAAGTACAATTGGTACTGAAGAAAATGGTAGTGGAATTACCGGTACCAATCCTAGAATAGCGATAATCGCTGTCATTAAAGCTGTATATACTAACTGTTTTGTTGTCATTTTTTACTTCCTTTCGTATTTCATGACCATTATTATAGCACCATTGTAAACTTTAAGAAACGAAAAGTTTACAATAAGTTGTTCTATATAAATTAAAACCTTAATTATTTTACACAGCTGTTAATTTACTTTTTTAGCAAGTGCAGTTATATAATTAAAAAATGCGTTGTTATCTACATGATTTATGACATTAATTTTGCGCCCATCTTTACACTCAAATGTCTTACCTTGACTTGGTCCATAACTTATTACATCCACTTTTTTCTCAATTGAATGAACTAAGTCCTTGTTACCAATATAAGCAGTCGTTAAAACATCCCATAAAAAGTAAGTTGAATTTGTTATAAAGTGTGTTAATGGTGGTACCGCTGCATAACTTACTCCTAAGAAATCAATGCCCGTATATTGGCGTTCATTCGCCCATCTTTGTCTAACATCTAACGTTAGCGGTACTTGATTCGTACTTTCTAAAGCAACCATATCAATCTCTATATCGCTATCAAAAACAATTTTAACCGCTTCTGGATCCCAATATGCATTCCATTCTGCAGAACCATCATGCTCAGGTTCTTCAACATTTCCTTTTGGTAAAAAGGTACCACCCATCCAAACTAATTTTTCTATATACTGAACGATTGATGAATCTTTTTGTAGTGCTTTTGCTAAATCTGTAAGCGGGCCTGTAAACAATAATGTTACTTTTTCTGATTGTCTCTTTAAAGTTTGAATAATGTCTTCAAAGGCTTCTTTGTCGCTCGCATTTGAAGCAACGTGTTTGACTGGCTCATTTAAAATTGGCAATGCGTCCATAAAAAAAGCATGCATACGCCATTCTTTTGGAAATGGATTTTTTCCTCGTTCATATGATGGCGCAACTTGAATATCTTCATTTGAAAAACGATTAATAATTTTTACTGATGCGCTCAAAGATGGCTCTAAATAACAATCAGCACCAATAGTACTGACCCCTATCAAATGAACGTTTTCCATTTGTAATAATAAAAATAGAGATACTAAATCATCTACACCACCATCGTGGTTAAAATAAACTTTCTTAGTCACTCGAAATCCCCCTTACATTTCATTTTCCATTAACAATATTATGTTTTTATAAAACGTTGTTATATATCTTTCTACAAAATCATAACATTCTGTTGTAATCCTTTTAAACCTCTTCTTTAATTGATAGCCATTCCCTGATATGGCTTCCATAAAGTATGTATTAAAATAATTATGATATAACTTATTAATGAAGAGATACATTGAGCTATTTTCTCAGGTATACTACTTTAGCTGTAATAATACTAATCTATCATTAATTAAATTGAATGATAACAACGGCACTTATTATTTTTAAAAAAATACAAAACTCTAACTTTCTTGCTATAAAAATGAGAGCCTAATACAATATCAAAAAATTGATATGTTTCAGACTCTCATTTCACTAACTTATATAGCTGAATTATTTTGCAGCTTTAATTAATTTTTCTTTTAAATCTTTACGCATGAAATCTAATGTATAAGGATCGTTGTACCAGTATGTACCAGCATCAACTTTAACAATATGTCCTTCTTTAGTAGCTTTCAAATTCTTCCACATGTTTGTTGATTCATATCCTGGTGTAGGTTTACCTTCACTTGTACTCACAATGTAATCACCAGCATATTTTTCAATTTCTTCTTGTTTCACTTCAGCCCAACCTGCTTTTGCAGTTAACTTTTGTTGTTCTGGTTGCATTTTTAAACCAAATGCTTGATATAATACTTCTCCACCACGACCCCAGTTATCGCCGTAAGTGTATAATTTTTTATCAAATTCATCAAACAATGACACTGTTGCATCTTGTCCAATTGCTTTTTTAATTTCTTTACCGTCTTTAGCAGTTGTTTCTTCCCAATCTTTCTTCCAAGCTTTTACTTTATCTTCTTTACCAACAATTTTCCCTAACATTTCTTGTTGTTCTAAATATTTATGCTTATTATAGTCAACAACTACTGTTGGCGCTACTTTTTGATATTTTTTAATGTCTTTGTCAGTAGAGTATACAATAATTAAATCTGGCTTTTCTTTAGCAACTTTTTCTACATCGCCATCACCAATTTTTGTAACACCTTTAAATTTATCTTTTAATACTTTGCTTTGATCGACTTGTTGATTTACAGCTACAATGTTTGCACCTAATTTTTTAAGTCCACCAGCATATGTTGGCGCAACTACTGCAATGCGTTTAGGGTCTTTCGGAATATCTACCGTTTTGCCATCGTCCATTTTATAAGATTTAGTTTCAGCTTTGTTATTTTTTTCACCTTGGTTCCCACACGCAGCTAACACTAATAACATAATTATTAATGGTAATAATAGTTTTTTCATAATTTCCTCCTATTGAAAATGATTATCAATTATTCCAAAATTATACAAGATTGCATATACATTTACAATAGCTAGTGTTATTTATTTTTTTATTTTCGCAAAAAATTTAGCAAAATATCTTAACATCCCTATAAATCCCCACAAAAAAAGGGTAAATCCGAACGTCAAATGTCATCTCTTTATGCCAATCAACGATCGATTTACCTTTTTAAATTTAAAATGTATTTGTAATACTCTTAGCAATATTTGTATATGCTGCATCTTCCATAGGTGGATTGTGTAATCCTGCACGCATGTCACGATAATAACGTTGTAATGGTCGATTCATTTCTAAGCTTTTAGCACCAACTATTCTCATCGCTAAATCAATCACTTCAAGCCCTTGATTCATTACCATCACTTTACTCGCACTTGTTGAATTTCTTATCTGACTGTCATCTTTATATTGTTGATAGCCTATTGCTGTACTCCATAAAAATTGTCTCGCACATAACAATAGCGTTTCCATTTTCCCTAAATTTTGTTGCACAGTTGGCAATGTTGCAATCGTTCCTTCAATACTATTAGGGCTATGTTGGATTGCAAAGTCTACAGCATAATTTCTAGCAGCTTGTGCTATACCTAAATAACAGCTTGGTATATGCAATATCCAACCATTTGGCGCTTTACTTTTCTCTGTTTCCACTAAATGTTTTAATGGTACTTTTACATCATTTAATATTAAATCATGACTTTCTGTCGCTCGCATACCTAATACGTCCCAATTATCGGCAATTTCAACACCAGGCAAATTCCTGTCCACTAAGAAAAAACCAACACTTTCTAATTCTTCTATATAAGCAGCAACAATAATATGTGTTAGTGCTTTACTCATTGAAGTATATGTCTTCACACCATTTAAAATATACCCATCATCAGCTTTAACAGCATGTGTACTTGGTCTTCCCCCTCTTGTTGGACTACCCATTTCAGCTTCACTAACTGCTCTATTAACTAATGCACCATTATTAATTTCAACAGCAAATTGCTCCAACATATCTTGAGACCATAATTTCTGTTCATAAATTTGTCCTACGACACTCACATGCCAACCAATAGATAAAGCTGTGGCACCATCAAGTTCGCCTAAAAATGATTGCAAAATAACCATGTCTTCTATGGTCGCACCTTCACCACCATATGCTTTTGGTAACGTTAATTTTCCATAACCTTCTTTAATTAACCATTCAATATTTTTATATGGAAATTGGCTATGTTGATCATTATATTCAGACTTAGCCTTAAATGTATCTCCAATTGCTTTGAATTTTTCAATCCATTTTCTTTGAATTTCCGTTGTTATTAAAAAGGAATTATCCATATCATTCATATTAGTCACCCCACACAACACACAATATAAATTATTTATTCCTAGTTTAACACTCGACTTTAAAAATAAAAAGGAACGTGCTGTGAACAATTAAAAGAAAGCTGATAATTCGATTAAGTATACACTTAATTTTCTCCATAAAAACACATCTTAAACTATACAATGCGCTGTATGGTTTAAGGTGATATTCAAACAATACTAGGTTTGATTTAACTATCAAGCATCTACTTTGTCATGTTTAATACCAGCAAATAATAAAATCCATGTCACAATAATAAATGGCAATGTTAATGCAGGTAAGCCAAACGGTTCAAGCAATGTTGTTGTACCAAGTTGCACCACTACTGTTAATAACACACCTAAAAAAGTCGAAATATAAGGGTTAATCGCTGTTTTAAATGTATATCCTAGTGCGATTGCCATTAATACAAAGTTATATCCGAATAATCCCTGATTAATATCATCATAATTACCACCTAATAGAGCTACAATGATAAAGCTTAACAAACTAGCTATAACAGCTAAGAGTGCTGCTTTTCTTGATGCTATCAATATGCCGATTAAAATACATACGCCACCAATTACACTCGCTTCGATAAATACTTGACTGAATCCCTCAAATAATGACTGAATGAAATGTATTCGATCATTGTTGCTAAAATTAACCGTTTCAATGTTTTGAGGCATTAACTTTAACGATGTATCTACAAATTTAACCTGTCCTGAAAGTAAAATTGTAAACCAAGTCACAATGACAAAAGGCATCGTCAGCATCGGAACTTTATATGGTCTTAAAACTTCTCTCACTGCAGCAGCAACTGGTAACGTTAATAAAGTTGCTATCATTGTTATAACAATATCTAATCCTGACTTATCTAAAAATATTGTTAACGCAATGGCAGTTAACACTGGATTAAATCCGGCTAACCCATCATTAATCTCTGCTTCACTATAATTAATGTAACGTGCAAATGCATAAGCTATGATACTACCTAGCATAGCTGCTAATCCAACTGTCCAGTTGGCCACGAATAATCCAATCAAGATAAACAAACCAGTCCACTTATTACTAATTAACACTACTTGAGATATATTTTTCAAAAGCACATCTATCATTTTCAAAATGCCCACCCTTTTTCTTGAATGTTTACTCATTAATATACTACCATTTTACAAAAAGTTATATTAAAAACTCTATTTTCCAAACCATAAATATCTTTTGCTATTTGTTTTAATCATAATCATATATTTTTAAATACGAAATAGTAAATTTATTTTTTACTACTCCGTATTAAACTTTGTATATTACTTGTTTATCACAACAATTAGGATTAATATAAATTTTGTAAATTGTATCTAATATGAAATTGGGGGTTTTAATTTGCATTTTACACAACGAGAGCAAGACAAATTAATGATTGTAGTGGCGGCGGAAGTTGCACGTCGTCGTAAAGCACGTGGTTTGAAACTAAATCATCCTGAGGCATTAGCTTTAATCAGCGATGAATTATTAGAAGGTGCACGCGATGGTAAGACCGTTGCAGAGTTAATGAGTTATGGTAGACAAATTCTAAACAAAGAAGATGTCATGGATGGTGTCGAACACATGATTACAGATATCGAAATCGAGGCTACGTTCCCCGATGGTACTAAGTTAATCACAGTACATCACCCTATTGTTTAAAGGAGGCAGTCAAATGATACCAGGAGAAATTATTACAAAAAGTACAGAGGTTGAAATTAATAACCATCATCCTGAAACAGTTATCGAAGTTGAAAATACAGGAGATCGACCAATTCAAGTGGGCTCACATTTTCATTTTTATGAAGCAAATGCAGCATTAGATTTCGAACGTGAAATGGCATATGGAAAACATTTAGATATTCCAGCTGGAGCAGCTGTTCGATTTGAACCTGGGGATAAAAAAGAAGTTCAATTAGTTGAATATGCTGGCAAACGTAAAATTTTTGGTTTTCGTGGTATGGTCAATGGTCCTATCGATGAGTCACGTGTCTATCGCCCAACTGATGAAAATGATGAATATGCAGGTGTATTCGGAGATAACGGTGATGAAAACGTGAATAAAAAAGGAGGAAAAAGATCATGAGCTTTAAAATGACGCAAAATCAATATACGAGCTTATACGGTCCTACTGTTGGAGATTCTATTCGTTTAGGTGATACGAATCTATTTGCTCAAATAGAAAAAGACTATGCAGTTTATGGTGAAGAAGCTACCTTTGGTGGTGGTAAATCTATTAGAGACGGTATGGCGCAAAATCCTCGTGTAACACGTGATGACGTGAACGTTGCAGACCTTGTTATTTCTAATGCCGTTATTATCGATTACGATAAAGTTGTTAAAGCTGATATAGGCATTAAAAATGGTTATATTTTCGCCATAGGTAATGCCGGCAACCCAGATATAATGGATAATGTCGACATTATTATAGGTTCAACAACAGATATCATTGCCGCTGAAGGTAAAATCGTCACTGCTGGTGGTATTGATACTCATGTTCATTTTATTAATCCCGAACAAGCAGAGGTCGCATTAGAAAGTGGTATTACGACTCATATTGGTGGTGGTACTGGTGCTTCAGAAGGTTCTAAAGCAACAACTGTAACTCCAGGTCCATGGCATATTCATAGAATGTTAGAAGCTGCCGAAGGTTTACCGATTAATGTCGGTTTTACAGGTAAAGGACAAGCAACAAATCCAACTGCACTCATTGAACAAATCAATGCCGGAGCAATTGGATTAAAAGTACATGAAGACTGGGGTGCAACACCATCTGCTTTGAGTCATGCATTAGATGTTGCTGATGAATTTGATGTTCAAATTGCATTACATGCAGATACTTTAAATGAAGCAGGATTTATGGAAGACACAATGGCTGCTGTTAAAGACCGTGTACTTCATATGTACCATACTGAAGGTGCTGGTGGCGGTCATGCGCCTGATTTAATTAAATCCGCTGCATTTTCAAATATTTTACCTTCATCTACAAATCCAACTTTGCCTTATACACATAATACTGTAGATGAACATTTAGATATGGTAATGATTACTCACCATTTAAATGCGGCTATTCCTGAAGATATCGCATTCGCAGATTCACGTATTCGTAAAGAAACGATTGCAGCAGAAGATGTTCTGCAAGATATGGGTGTATTCAGTATGATTAGTTCCGATTCACAGGCAATGGGCCGTGTAGGTGAAGTAATTACACGAACATGGCAAGTAGCACATCGCATGAAAGAACAACGTGGTCCTTTAGATGGTGATTTTGAACATAATGATAATAATCGCATCAAACGTTATATCGCTAAATATACAATTAACCCAGCAATTACACATGGTATTTCTGAATATGTAGGATCTATCGAGCCGGGCAAACTAGCTGACATTGTCTTATGGGACCCAATTTTCTTTGGTGTTAAACCTGAATTAGTTGTAAAAGGTGGATTAATTAACTCTGCCGTAAATGGCGATGCAAATGGTTCTATACCTACATCTGAACCGATGAAGTACCGTAAAATGTATGGTCAATACGGCGGAAACCTTACAAGTACGTCAATGACATTCGTGTCTAAAACTGCTTATGAAAATGGTATCAATCGTGCATTAAATTTAAAACGCATGGTGCGTCCAGTTAAAAATATTAGACAATTATCTAAAGCAGATATGAAAAATAACAGCGCAACACCTAAATTAGACGTTGATCCACAAACATATGAAGTATATGTAGATGGAGAAAAAATTACAAGTAATGCAGCAACTGAGTTACCATTAACTCAAAGATACTTCTTATTCTAGGAGGAACATAGAATGATTGTTGAAGAAATCCAAGGCAATATTGCCAATTTGTCAAATTCAGAAAAACAAAAGCACGTCGAAAAAGTATACCTTGAAAATTCAGATCTCGTTAAACGTATTCAAAGAGTCGTTACAGACCATGGCACTGAAATAGGCATTCGTTTAAAACAACCTATTGACTTACAATATGGAGATATTTTATACGCAGATGACCATAATATGATTATTGTGGATGTTAATTCAGAAGATCTTTTAGTGATTCAACCAAGAACATTGCAAGAAATGGGAGATATAGCCCATCAATTAGGAAATCGTCATTTGCCAGCACAATTTACAGAGACTGAAATGCTAGTACAATATGATTATTTAGTTGAAGATTTATTAAAAAGTTTAGGCATCCCATATGTTCGAGAAGACCGTAAAGTTAATAAGGCTTTCAGACATATAGGACATTCTCATGATTGATCATACACACTTAAGATTATTTCAGTTCTGTGATTCACAGTTTCCAACAGGTGCTTTCAGTCATTCATTTGGTCTTGAAACATATATTCAACGAAATATAATTCATGATGATCATACTTTTATTGCTTGGTTGAAAATGTTTTTACAAGAGCAACTTACCTATTCTGATGGTTTAGCCATGCGTTTAGTTTATGATGCATTGGAAAATGATGATACACAAAAAGTATTACACATAGATAAGCTGATGTTTGTTCAAAACTTACCTAAAGAAACACGTGTTGGTGCAAAACAAATGGGGACTCGAATGGTTAAATTGGCTTTAGAACTTTATAATAGTCCATGGATTGCTTGGTATCATCAACAAATGCAAGATAAGAAAGCAAAGTTAAATCCAGCTATTTGTTTTACTATGCTAGGCCATTATTTAGGTGTAGATATTGAAACGATTATTGATTACTATTTATATCAAAATGTTTCAAGTTTAACTCAAAATGCTGTTCGTGCTATTCCACTTGGACAAACTGCTGGTCAAAAGATAGTTACTCACATGATTCCTTATATAGAAGAAACAAGAAAGCAGATTTTCGAATTAAAAGAAGCAGATTTTGGCATGACAGCGCCTGGTTTAGAACTAAATCAAATGGCGCATGAGAACGTCAATGTTAGAATTTTCATATCATAGGAGGTTATAATTGTGGCAAATCCGATTAAAATTGGTATTGGTGGTCCTGTAGGTGCAGGTAAAACACAATTAATTGAAAAAGTTGTAAAACGTCTTTCAAAAGAAATGAGTATCGGCGTTATTACAAATGATATATATACAAAAGAAGACGAAAAGATATTAGTAAATTCAGGAGTTCTACCTGAAAGTCGTATCATTGGTGTTGAAACTGGTGGATGTCCTCATACTGCGATTCGTGAAGATGCATCTATGAACTTTGCAGCAATAGACGAATTATTAGAACGTCATGACGATATAGAACTAATTTTCATAGAATCTGGTGGCGATAACTTAGCAGCAACATTTAGTCCAGAACTTGTTGACTTTTCAATTTATATTATCGATGTTGCTCAAGGTGAAAAGATTCCACGTAAAGGTGGCCAAGGTATGATTAAGTCAGATTTCTTTGTAATTAACAAAACTGATTTAGCTCCCTATGTTGGTGCATCATTAGAACAAATGGCTGAAGATACTAAAGTATTTCGTGGTAAACGTCCATTTACTTTTACTAACTTAAAAACCGACGAAGGTTTGGATGAAGTTATCGATTGGATTGAACGCGACACTTTACTCAAAGGATTATCATAATGGATGAACAACAATGGACTGGGCAACTTGATTTAACAGTGTTTTTTGATGGCAACCGATCAGTATCAAGAGATATTTTCTTTGAAAAAGCACTTAAAGTGATACGTCCAGTTTATCTAAATCAATCTACCATTCCTACATTTTATATAGTGAATGTAGGTGGTGGTTATTTAGATGGAGATCGTTACCGTATGAATGTGAATGTCGAAGATAACGCTAAAGTGACATTGACATCTCAAGGTGCAACAAAAATATACAAGACACCTTCCAATCATGTTGAGCAGTATCAAACTTTTAATTTGAAAGATAACGCATATTTAGAATATGTCGCTGATCCAATCATCGCATATGAAAATGCTAAATTTTATCAACACAATACGTTCAATCTCAATAATTCTAGTTCATTATTTTATACTGATATTTTAACTCCTGGTTATTCAAAAACTGGCGAAGCCTTCAAGTATCAATATATGCATTTAATAAATGAAATTTATATTGAAGATGAGTTAGTCACATATGATAATTTATTATTGAATCCTAATAAACAATCGATCAATGAAATAGGTTATATGGAACATTACTCTCATTATGGCTCTGCTTATTTCATACACGAAGATGTTAACCAAAAACTAATCGATTCAGTTTATGAAACCATTAGTTCTTATAGCAATACATTCGATTGTCGTGTTGCTATTTCTCAATTGCCTACACATGGTTTTGCAGTTAGAATTTTTGCTTATCGCACACAAATTATAGAGAAAATACTTGAAACCATCCAAAGCTATATCGCAGAAAATATTTATGATCGTAAACTTGATTTTCTAAGAAAATATTAAAATAAAAAGACTAGTGTACCTTGTTTCAAGCTTAAAAAGCTGAAATAAGGTATGGCTAGTCTTTAACTTTAATTAAAGCATCTTCAATATTTAAATTTTAAGTTAATTTTATGTCCCAATGCTGAATAAATAACTTCGTTTTAATAAATTGTTATCGTTCAATGTTATTAAACGCAATTAACCTTGATTTAATTTTTAATGTATTCTTCTAATTCTGAAATCAGTTTTTGAATATTTGCTTTTTGTGTATCTGTAACATAAACAATAACTGTTCTTTCGTCTTGTAAACTTCTTTTCTTTGATAACAATTTTAAATCTTTTAGCTTTTGTAAAGCTTTAGTTAAATAGTAAGGTTTGAACTCTGAGCACTTAGCAATCTCTTTAGATGAGATTTCGTTAGACTCACTTCTTAAAATATGATTTAAAATATAAATTTCTTCATAGTTCAAATTGAACTTCTTTTTTGTATCTCTGAAAAACTTCTTAACTTGAAATGTTGCGTTGACTAAATCATTAATGTCATTAATTTTACTCATTATTAAACCACTCCTCTGATGCACATCTTGTTGTAGCAAGGTTCACATGTAATTTATTAAATCGAAACTCTATCCAACTATGTTATAAAGTTCATTCTAAACAAATAAGTATAAAAATTCAATATTTTTATTACTAGAATATGGTTAAATACATTTATTTCTTATAATAATTTGATGTTTAAGATATTTTGCCAAATTGAAAATTATTAGTCTGAATATTTTGTATCTTAACTGATATGTAAACTTTTAAAATTTTAATCTATATCAACGTGTTTGATTTGATATTTTTTATATTAATTTGATGGCTTGCTCACAAAATTTATAAAATATAAAAAAAGAAGAGCTTTAAATCATAACGCATGCCATTTATCTTTAAATGCAATGAGTTATCATTCAAACTCTTCTTATCAACCTACATACATTGACATTATACTATCATATGTTGTTTTACATATTCAACAAACATTTCAACGTTATCACTTTTAATATCATGCATTGGGACATTACCAATATTAAATTTGAACATTATAGTTTGACCATCATAATCTATCTTCTCTATTTCATTATAACTAATACTTCTATAATAAAATTGGCCATTCATATCTACATTCATAATTAATCTTTCATTTGTTGCTATAAATGCCCCTTCAAATTCATTCTCACCTTGAACTTGATACTCAATTATTCCTAACACTGACGGACCCTTTTTTTCAGTTGGAAATAAATCATTTGGATTCACATTATCTAAAATCATAATATCCCTCCCACTTAAAACTATAAACTATTCTTCATAGGTATATGAAATACAAGTGATTAACTATTTATTATTAAGCTTAACTTGTATTCCCTTTTCAAGATAATTATAACATGCTTGAATAAGCATAGTGACTTTAGAAAACTTTTCTCGCTTGATTGTTACAATAACACGCCTTTCATCTAATTCACATCTCTCTTTTTTTACTAATCCTTTCGAAATTAAACACTTTAAAATCGGACTAACCGCAAATATCGGGTGATGGAATTCACCCTGTAATTCTTTAACCGTCAATTGACCTTTATGCAGATTTAATATTCCTAAAACGTATAACTCTTCTAATAATAATTGACACATATTTAAATAACGCTTTAGATTTCGCAACAATTCTTGTGACGACAATAAATACGATACATAGTCACAACTAAAATCAAATGTATATTGACCAAAATAACGTTCAATATAGTCACTAAGCTCATTATTCATATATTCTATTTTATCTATATGCATTTTTTTAATCGAAATAGTCAATTTACGTTGATCCCTTTGATCTCTTCCTTTCAATAGCCATTGATGATTGTTTAAATAACTTAACATTTGAAGAAGTGCCATCTTAGATTGGATTTCTTTCATTTTTAATAACCTATCTATTGAAGCGCTATTGGAATCAGAATTATCATATTTAACTAATAGATTTAATAGTTTCACTTGAGTCAAAGTGAGATGAAATGAATATTTCAACATATCATTAATGACTTTCAACATTAGTATGTGTGCAGTTAAACGCTTAACTTTAAATTTAGACATCTTTAAAACCTCTCTTAAACCATGCCTATATCTCAAGATGATATTTCAAATGAACAATACTATTGCTTGAGACCATTAATGAATGATCATAAATATTTCTTTCTATAAAATTAGCTTTCCAATAACTGTGTTGTTGCATAATATCATTCACAAGTACACCATTTTCGGAAGTATGATTATCTTTATCTATACTTAAAACAATTTGTTTAGTTTTAGCATGGCTAAATTGTTGAAGACCCTTACACGATAAACGTATAGCGTCTGAATTCTCATTTAACAATGCGGCTGGCAAACAAATGACACATTGTACTTCATGTTTGAACTTCGTTACAATCATCGTGTCATTTTGATAAATAACACTCCCTCGTAATTGATTAAGTATATTTATGATAAAAATGAATATTGATAATCTAGTCGAATTTATTTCTTTGCTCGCTTCATTTATAATTGACATGTGCATAATAAGTCCTTGAAATTTTGTATAATTTGTCAAAAGTTCAGTAACCTTATTAATATCAGAAATTGTGATTTTTTCTTTTAAGTCATTATTCTCATTAATCAAATCTACATCACATATAATTTTAGAACGTGCAATAGATACCTGTTCTATTTGTCTTAGCGGTAAGATAAAATAGTCTATTAGATGATCAATTTCTTTATCATAGCGCGTATTCAACTCATTTGGTTCCAGATGATATATTAATTCAAATACTCCTATATAATTATCTATTAAACGTTTCAGTTTTTGAATTGCAGTAGTATTTAAGTCGTTAATTAAAAATGCAATCTTACATCTATTACTCTCAAAAGTCATATTAAAAATTGTAGCTACTAGCTTTTCTATCTTGCCTCTTTCAGTACTCGTTAACAATTCCTTATATTCATGTTTAATACGAAATACTACATTTACATTGTAATTCACTATCTTTTGAAGTAATAAAGTGATTTGTTCAATCGATAGCTCATTGCTTGTGTCGATTGTAACAATTATATGCAAGTTTTCAGGATTAACACCTAATCTTTGAATGATTTGTTTAATAGTATAGTAATCCATCCAATAAAAATTACTTCCTTTAATATAGATGTTTTTAGGTTGATACATTTGACTCCTTTTTGTAGGCTCAAAAGGTATATCAATCTCGCGCATACTTGAAGAACTTTGATTAGTATCATCAAATAATTCAAGTATATTTTTATCAATTTCAACTAATTGGGAATGGTTAATTGAATGAGATGTTGGACTATATCTTTTTCTAATTAATTTAGGAGTGTCACCATACGTTTCTTTAAAGAGGTGTATAAAACGAGAATAATGATTAAAACCATGACTACTTGCGATTTCTTCAATGGGCTTCTTAGAAGTTAAAATATCAATTAAGCAATGCTCCAGTCTAATATGATTTAAATATTGAATAAAATTACTATAAGGTGTCGCTTTAAACATGTCACTTAAAGCTTTGTTTGTGATACTAACTTGATTAATGACATCTTTCCTATTTATCTTTTTATGGTGGTTGTTTGTTAAATAATCGTGCACTTCTTCGGCTACTAAATGACGACTACCATCGTATGTATTTAATGACATTAATTCAACACACATGTAATTAATAATCTTATCATTAGCATTATAAGGCTGTTGTTTAATTTTGCTGTAGATTAAATACTTAATCAAGATTCTAAAAGTGCTAGCAACCTCATTTGTTAATATCTTGCCACGCATCATATAGTTTGCATTCATAAACTTCAAAAATGTCTTTGCACTTACTTCAACAACACAACATACACTATCATCATGACCATCAATCTGATACAAATCATTCAACATAATAACGGTGACATCATTTCTTTTTACATCATATTGTTGTAGATTGATTGAAACTACACCTGTACCTTGTAGCCAATATATAATTTTTAAGTTTGCTTCCTTCACACTACTCATTTTCATACTTTTAAAAATATGTAGTGAATAATTATCTGTCATCTTACATCCTCACATATACAAATATATTGATTTACTCCTGTTTGTCTTTCTCAAATCAATTGTCAACACCTAATATTCACTACCAATTATATCGCCACATGTTTTTTAGCAGTAACAAAACATAAATCGATTATATCAAATAATACTTTTATTAAAACGTTTTTTTATGCTAAATTAGGATATTTTATCCATTAAATATACATTTTTATCCAAATACCAAAGCTTTCATAATCAAAGAAACTTGATCGTTCGTGTCGAATTTTTATGCATTTTCTGATTAAAAGTCCTATATTATGCACAAAATATACATTTAGAATTTTCAGTAATATTACAAATTTGTAACATACTTATTTTCGAAACATTCAGTTTTCATAAAGAATGCCGTAGTTATAAGTTTTGCAAAATGCAAATTTCTATACTTTTAAAATTCTATTGTGTCAAGATATTAGCAAAAAATTACAAAACGTTAACAAAGCACACAAGGACACTAATTTCTGTTATAGTCTTTCTTGTCGTTTAATTACGAGAGATAACTTATAACATTAATTTTGTCACACGGACATTACGAAAATATTTTAGATTTAAAATTTTTAGGAGGATATTTTTAAAATGAAGAAAATCGCTACAGCTACTATCGCAACTGCAGGATTCGCTACAATCGCAATTGCATCAGGAAATCAAGCTCATGCTTCTGAGCAAGATAACTATGGTTATAATCCAAATGATCCAACATCATATAGCTATACTTACACTATTGATGCACAAGGTAACTACCATTACACATGGAAAGGTAACTGGCATCCAAGTCAATTAAACCAAGATAATGGCTACTACAGCTATTACTACTACAATGGCTACAATAACTATAACTACAACAATTACAACAATGGTTATAGCTACAATAACTACAGCCGTTACAACAACTACTCAAATAATAATCAATCATATAACTACAATAACTACAATAGTTACAACACAAACAGCTACCGTACTGGTGGTTTAGGTGCAAGCTACAGCACTTCAAGCAACAATGTTCAAGTAACTACAACTATGGCCCCATCATCAAATGGCCGTTCAATCTCAAGTGGTTATACTTCAGGACGTAACTTATACACTTCTGGTCAATGTACATACTACGTATTTGATCGTGTAGGTGGTAAAATCGGTTCAACTTGGGGCAATGCAAGTAACTGGGCTAACGCAGCTGCAAGAGCTGGTTACACAGTGAACAATACACCAAAAGCTGGTGCAATTATGCAAACAACTCAAGGTGCATACGGTCACGTTGCATACGTTGAAAGTGTTAACAGCAATGGTTCAGTAAGAGTTTCTGAAATGAACTATGGTTATGGCCCAGGAGTTGTAACTTCACGTACAATCTCAGCTAGCCAAGCTGCTGGTTATAACTTCATTCACTAATTTGTGATGAAAGTGAATTAAGCCAACAAGGTTTTCAATAACCTTGCTGGCTTTTTTAATTTCTATGAAAAAATCGGATTGGTAAAAATTTCAAAATTTCGATTTTCACCAATCCGATTCACTCTGTAATAAAGAATAAACAACATACAGCCATTGACACACCCAAATTTAGGCGCGTCAAATCGGCTATACATTGATAAATTTTTAGTTAAAGTACTTACAAATATACTTGCCTTCAAATTCTCAATTAATTTAGTCATTACAAATCATGACATAAAACTTACATTACATATATTAACATGTTCCGCTACAAAACATATTCAGTATATGTATAGAGGATATTTTTTCTAAGTTAAAACCTTTTCAAATTATAACCGCTACAATTATAAATGATTAAAGTGTTTCAACATATTATATATATTCCACGCTCACATTAAGTTAAACGTGAATTCGATGACTTTTTAATACCTATCCCTGTAAAACCATAGATAATTGCTATAATTGCGCATAAATAACATGGTACTGTCCATATGAAAAATTCTCCAACAGAGACATGAAGTTGATTCGTATAGTAAATACCTGATGTTCCCCATGGTATTAAAGGTAAGACCATCGTACTTGAGTCTTCAAGTGTTCTTGATAAAACGGAACGAGAGACTTGGTATTTTTCGAACAAATCTTTCATTAACACACCGACCATAATAATTACAATCGAAGCAACACCTGCAGCGAATACAAGCGCAATACAACAAATAACAGTAATACATATTAAACTTCCTACAGAATGGATGCCTTTAGAAATAGTAGTTAATAAGACTTCTAAACATCCTGCTTTTTCTACAATACCTGCAAATGCATATCCGCAAAATATCGTTACTAATATTTGGGTCATACTCATCATACCACCCTGTTCTAACAAGCTTTTCACACCGGATGAAATATGAGACTGATGTATCATTGAGTCGTTAAAACCACTAAATGTTGCTTTGAAACCATCTGTCATTTTGAAATGATGATTAAAAGTCCCCACTATAATGGCAGAAAAGCTTGATATTAGCATAGCTGGCACTGTAGCCATTTTAAATAGCAAACAAACAATGATCACAATTAAGGGAACCCAGACCCATATGTTAATTTGATAAATCTGTGCAAGCTCTGATAACAAAGTTTGGATCTGTTTATCATTTGAATGCCCTTTAAATTGAAATCCAGCAATAAACCATACTAATAAACCTATGATTGACGCTGGTATCGTCGTCCACATCATCGAATGTATATGTTTAAATATATTAACTTTAGTAACAAGCGCCGCTAAATTAGTTGTATCTGATAATGGTGACATTTTATCGCCAAACACAGCCCCTGCTATAATAGCACCTGCTGCCATCCCTGGAGGAATCCCCAATTGATTACCAATAGAAATAAGTGCAATCCCTGCAGTTGATGCAGAGCCCCATGCTGTACCAGTTGCTACAGATGTAACAGCACTTATAAAAAAGGCTGATATTAAAAAATAGCTTGGATTCAATAAATCTAAGCCATAATAAATCAAGGCTGGCACTGTGCCAGAAAACATCCAACTGCCTACTATAATTCCTACCGCTAGTATAATTAAAATTGCAGGCATTGCAGTATTTAAACGTTCTGCAATGCCTTTTTCTAAATCTTGCCATGTTAAGCCTACACGTTTTGCAATCCATGTGGCATATGCTGAGGCAATAATTAATAATACTTGAATTGGAATATCAAAAAACACAAAGCCTGTTACAACAACAATAACCATTACAATCATTGTCGAAATTGATTCTAAAAAGGTTGGTTTTCTTGTCATCATCTATCGTCCCCTTCGCTTATTGATGAGAAACCTCTTTTCTTCAATTTATTGCTTTTGCATAATACTATATCCTTTTCTATCTTCAAGCCATCATTTATTTTAAATATTTTTCTAAATCAAGCTTATCTAAACCAATTTCTTCAACTGTTAAGCCTTCCTCAAAGAAGTCTCTCTCTAAAATAGTTGATGCAATTACAATTACTGCATCTATATTTGGTGTCGGTACATCAATAACACGACCTAAGCTTGACCATAATACTAAACCATATGCAATATCCTCAGTTAAATATCTGCTTTCTACATGATTTGGTCCTGGAATTTGTGAAAATACCGGGCTTGTATTAAACAAACGATTTAATGGTTCATCTTCTTTATCACGTTCTAAATAACCACGTTCAATACGTGATTCTTTAGCTGTTGATAATTCAAAACCTAATCTACGGCCTAAATTTAAACGTTCTAATTCGATTGCATGAAGTAATCTAACTGTATGTTTAGTAATTCCTTCTTTATATAAAGCGAACTCACCAGCATAATCAATGCGACCGACATTCAATAATGTTGGCCCTGGATGCACTTCAGGATTACCATTTTCAAGATTTGTTTTAATTAAGCTTTCCTCTTTTACTAAATGATCATAAATACTTGAAACTTTGTCATAACAATCATTTAGACAGCTTCTATCATATGTTGAAAAGAAGATACGACGTACATTTAGAGATAAATCAACTGCTGCATTTTCAAAATCGACACGCGTACCATACGTCAACGTATTAGCTTCCGCTAATTGTGGTTTTGTTTCAATATGTCTATCTTCTAAAACATTCATAAAACGAATTGACCCCATTGCTGCAGCCATGTTGAAGAATATCAACTGATTATCAGTTACATGCTCTGCCATTACATCAGCATAATACTCTATGTATGAAGATGGAATAATCACTTGAACAATTTCAGCATCTTTTAAAACATATTCCATATCATCACTAATATCAGTGAATTTTACGAAACGTTCATCACCTTCATTATTAAAATCAAATCCGCCCTTTTCGATTGCATTTTGAAACTTACTTATAGATTGATTACGACAATATAATTTAACATCGTGGCCTTTGCTCACCATATCTACTGCTGCCGTAACTGCGCCATTTCCTGATCCTACAATTGCTATTTTCATAAACAACCCTCTTTCTATCTTTGGTTAAAATTAAAAACAAATTATACGTAAGACAATATAAAAATGATGCGAATTCATTACGCATCATTATAAATGTTAAGTATATATAACCTTAAATTAACCTATTTAAACGCCGACGTCCACCAATTATTTTTATTTTTAATAATTGTTTAATAAACATGTTTATTTTTGATTATATTTTGTTATAGTTAAAGATAATATTACAATTTTCAAAGGAGTGTCTAATATGACAACTGAAATGAACGACATAACACATCATCAACCGAATCGCAAATCCAATGATGAGAACATTATGGCGATGCTTATCTATTTATTAAGTTTATTCACATCTATTATTGGGCCACTGATTATATGGTTATTGAAAAAAGATGAATCGAAACTAGTTGATCGTGCTGGAAAAAATTATCTTAACTATACGATTTCATATATTATTTGGTCTATCGTTTTAGTCGTTATCACTTTAATAGGCGTTTTCCTAATTGCTACCGATATTGATTTCATTATCATTATAGGTTTCATCATTACATTTATCGGTATTTTATCCATATTCGCTTTCTCAATATTATCTTTTGTATTCACAATTATTGCGTGTGTCAAATATTATAATGGTCAAGAATATGTAATACCTTTAACAATTCGATTTATTTAAACATATTACAAATAAATATTTCCTATTAATTATCTGTTAATCTCATTGTAACTTTGACTAATTTTTATTACAAAATTAGTCAAAGTTTTTTTATTCTTTTACAAATCAATAACATTCCCCACAAGAAGCATTAATTTTGTTAAAGTAACTATTGTCATCAATTCGAGATGTGAGAATAAAACAGTCGCTACGTTTTATTTATAAAAAAAGATATAGAACTTTGGAGGACTTTATTCATGAAAAAATTAGTAACAGCAACTACGTTAACAGCAGGAATCGGTACAGCATTAGTAGGTCAAGCACATCATGCAGATGCTGCTGAAAATTATACAAATTACAACAACTATAACTACAACACGACTCAAACTACAACGACTACAACAACTACGACAACTACATCATCAATTTCACATTCTGGTAACTTATACACTGCAGGACAATGTACTTGGTATGTATATGATAAAGTAGGCGGAGAAATCGGTTCTACTTGGGGAAATGCTAATAATTGGGCTGCTGCTGCACAAGGTGCTGGATTCACAGTAAACCATACACCTTCTAAAGGCGCTATCCTACAATCTTCTGAAGGACCATTTGGTCACGTTGCATATGTAGAAAGTGTAAACAGTGATGGTTCAGTTACAATTTCAGAAATGAATTATAGTGGCGGACCTTTCTCAGTAAGTTCTAGAACTATTTCTGCAAGTGAAGCAGGTAACTACAACTACATCCATATTTAATATAAACACGATGATACATATTGTCTTGAAACTTAATTCTAGTACATATGTCATCAAAAAACTTTGAGCTTTCCTTTATAGGAGAAGCTCTTTTTTTGCTATTTTTCGTTGCCACCTACTTATATATATTTTCTCCCATATTCATAATATTAATTTTTTTCAATACTATTAACTTTAAAACTACGTTATCTAATTTAATTGATCCAGTTTTTCCACATTACAATATTAATAGTTCTACAGTGCCAAGTTATATCACCTCCATCAAAAGTACACGCTTACATCATTGATACACAAGACATCATGACATAGTTGTATACTGTCTAATCTTCTACTATACTAAGATAAAAGGAGTGAGCTTTTATGGAAAAAGTTTATGTTGCTGGTGCAATACCAGAAGTAGGTTTAAAACTTTTACAAGAACATTTTGAAGTTGAAATGTATGAAGGTAAAGGATTAGTCGATAAAGACACTTTAATTAAAGGTGTTAAAAACGCGACTGCCTTAATTAGTTTATTATCTACAAATGTTGATAAAGATGTTATCGATGCTGGTAAAGACTTAAAAATCATTGCAAACTATGGCGCTGGTTTTAATAATATTGATATCGAGTATGCCCGAGAAAAAAGTATAGATGTTACAAACACACCTAAAGCATCAACAAACGCGACTGCTGATTTAACAATTGGATTAGTACTTGCAGTAGCGCGTCGTATTGTTGAAGGCGACCAATTATCACGTACAACTGGATTTGACGGATGGGCACCTTTATTTTTCAGAGGTAGAGAAGTATCTGGGAAAACAATCGGCATTATCGGTTTAGGTGAAATTGGTAGTGCAGTAGCTCGTCGTGCAAGAGCATTTGACATGGATGTACTATACACAGGACCTAATCGCAAAGAAGAAAAAGAACGAGAAATCGGTGCAAAATATGTAGATTTAGATACACTATTAAAGAATGCAGATTTTATCACTATCAACGCTGCTTATAATCCTAAAATGCATCATTTAATTGATACAGAACAATTTAAAATGATGAAATCTACGGCGTATTTAATCAATGCCTCTCGTGGTCCTATCGTGCACGAACAAGCACTAGTGCAAGCATTGAAAGATAATGAAATTGAAGGTGCTGCACTTGATGTATATGAATTTGAACCAGATATTACCGATGACTTAAAATCACTTAATAATGTAGTATTAACACCGCATATTGGTAATGCTACATTTGAAGCACGTGACATGATGTCTAAAATTGTTGCTAATGCTGCAATTAGTGCCGTTCAAGGTGAGAAACCACAATTTGTCGTTAACTAATAATTGAATTTATTATAATGACATTATAAAAACAAGAACCCCCGTATGTTGAGCTCTCTTTTCAACATACGGGGGTTTTCATATTGTTGTATTACTTTTCTTTCGATTTATATAAGAATTTAGTCTGTCCAGCTACTAATGCATTTGGCATCATTTTCATAATACGATTTCTAACTGCAACAACTAAACGACTACGATATTGGGCAATTTTACCGATTTTTCTAGAACGCTTAATTACTTTTGCAGTATGTTTGACACGTATTTTATCATAACGCTGTAATGCTTTTTCAAAGTCGTATGCGTTAAAACAATTTACTAATACGATAGCATCTTCCATTGCTTGTCCAGCACCTTGCCCCATATTAGGCGTTGTCGCATGTGCTGCATCTCCTAGTAAAATAGTACGACCATAAACAAAAGATTTGAGTGGTTTCAAATCATAAATATTATGCAATAAGATACCTGTTTCACTTTGTTTGTCTAAGATCTCTCTAACTTCATTTGGATAGTGATTAAAGTATGCTTGCAAATGAGGTTTACCAAACGAACTATATTTATGATTGTTTTCCTTCGAGTTAATTGTAATGAACCAATATGCTTGATTATTTAATAACGGAACAATACCTACTCTTCCTTTTCTTCCCCAGTATTCTTTTGCACAATCCGGATGCTTTAAATCAATATCATCAATTAAACCTCTAAAGCATGTATACCCTTGATATAATACTTTACTGTCAGCATTTACAGATTGTCTCACTTTAGAATGAATTCCATCAGCACCAATACATAAATCAAATGCTTCACTTTCTTGTTCCGCGAAATGTATGGTAACTTTATCTGTCTCATTATCTATATGCGTGACTTCATGATTTGTAAATATTGCATCATCTTTTACATAAGATTTAATAATGTCAATTAATGTTTGGCGTGGTAACGTCACATTCAATGTATTACTTTTTAATTTAACAGTAGTTAACGGACGATCTTTGTCATCTAACACTGTCATTGTAGATAAGATTTGCCCAGCATTTTTAATACCTTTAGCTAAGTCATGATTACCTAGTTTTTTAAGCACATTATCTCCGATACCAATCCCAGCGCCAATTTCTTTAACTGACTCATTTTTTTCAAAGACTTTAATAGTATGACCTTGTTCTTGTAATAATGCAGCAGCTGTTAATCCACCGATGCCTGCACCTATAATTGCTATCTTCATATTGTCACCTCTATATTTTTCATTCTTTTCTATTTTATCACATGCACTATTGTTTAAAAATGACTCTTGGAACTAACGTTTCATTTTTAAAGACTTAAGTGTATTATCTGCACCATTGTATATTACATGCACATTTAGACAGCAATATTCATTTACATAATGTACATTTGCAACAATGATGTGGGAGCTTGGGACATAAATCAATGTCCTAGGGTCTATAATATTATATTGGTAGTAGTTGACTGAATGAAAATGCGCTTGCAACAAGCTTTTTTCAACTCTAGTCAGGGCCCCAACACAGAGAATTTCGAAAAGAAATTCTACAGGCAATGCGAGTTGGGGTGTGGGCCCCAACACAGAGAATTTCGAAAAGAAATTCTACAGACAATGCAAGTTGGCGGGGCCCCAACACAGAAGCTGGCGGAAAGTCAGCTTACAATAATGTGCAAGTTGGGGTGGGACAACGATAAAGAAATACTTTTTCTATAGAAATTAGTATTTCTTATGCATGAGTTTTACTCATGTATTCCTATTTTTAAGTACACATTAGCTGTGGCTAATGTGTAAGAACCACTACATAATAAATCATTAGTGGCTCTTTATCTTTTCTGTCCCACTCCCGCGTTTTTTGTTAGGTTAAAATCCATTTAACTAACACACTCAGAATGCGCTAAAGGAGCTCGAAACAATAAATTGTTCCAGCCCCTTTATGCACCGATGTCTTATTTATAATATGTTTGTCTAATATCATCTTTCTTTATACCAAACTGCTTATAGGATTTATCCATTAATTTGGCAATTTTATCTGCCCAGCGAATGTCACTCGCATATTGATGTTGCGCAGGATTTTCTGGATTCCATCGCATTTGATATAAATTCAGTTGGTTGTTTTCAAAATATTCATTACGAATGAACTTTGCACCACCAAGAATCGCCTTATCTGGTGATGTCCATTGTTCCTTTTCAGCATAACTTTTCCCACTACGAACAGCACTACTATCGAATGCTCCTATACCAAAAAAGTTGTAATAGCGTTTTTTTCCATCTTTAATGCCTTTTGCTAATTCTGATTTGCCGTTACCTGTTTCTACTAATGCATGGCTAACAAGATAAATGACATTAACCTCATATTTTTCTTGAGCTTCTAGAAAAACTTTCCCTCGATTTTCTAAAATCCCCTTACCTTTTAGCAATTGGTTAACTTCAGATTCCGACATCGGCACTTTTTCTGTGATATCCATATACTTCATATCATTGTCTTTATGTGAAATAGTCATTGCTTTAGCAATTTCATTATTATTTGCTTCAACAAATTTACCATCCTCTTCTTTTGTCTGTACAATACCTTTCCCTTGTTGCATTGAAACAGCCTCATCAAAAGAGTAATTCACATCATTTTTAAACAATTTAGTTTCATTCACGATGAGTAATACAGCAAAAACAACTAAAATAACTATCAATAGTAGCGTTGAAATGCGTAACTTGAAATTCTTCTTCATATAGACAAAACCTCATTTTTCTTACTTAGACAATAAAAAATATGCCACTACAATCGCTAATATTACGATTAAAAAAGAAGCGTTAACGATTACTTTCATCGTTGTTCTATCTCTGAACATCATATTAAAGACAACTAGACTAATTGATAATGAAACAGCAAAAAAAGTAATAGCTAACACTAATTTCATCATAAATAAACAGACTAAACCTATGACTAATAATGTATTAGAAATTACAGCTGACGTTTTTAACATTCTCGAATTAATATGCACTCACCCTTTTTATTTAAATAACTTACATAATCATAATAATACATGATGTTTCATAGCCCTGTCGATGGTTGATTATCAATAGCACAATATTTTCTCGACTCTCAAAAATATTGTTTAAAGTTTGATGAAGACTCGGATACAAAAAATATTTCAATATAACTTAAAACAGTGCTCCTACACTGACATGCAGGAACACTGTTATATTCAAAGACAAAAAAATCGGAAAGATGAAAAGTAAAAAACTTTTGCATCAATCCGATTTATTATAGACCCATATTAATCTTCTCGAGACATACCTTTTAGCATATTAAGCATATATGTTAAACTACGGTTCATGTCGTCATCTTTTAAAACGCCTAACAGACTTCTTACAGATGTCTTCGCATTAGGACTCGCTTGATTTGCAACATGTAATCCTTTATTAACTTTATTTAGGAAGTCACTTAAATCTGATACATTTAATTCACCTAATAAAAATACCATTGAAGCCATATTTGTGAGCAAACCAGTATAGATATCTTTGTTGAGCTCAACAGCAAATTTATTAATAATCACTTGACGTCCTCTAACTGCGCCATTTAAAGCATCTAATATTTTAGCATCATCTAACACTTTAATAAGTTTGATTGCTTTTAATATACTATCTTTGTTTGCAGCAATTGCCTCTGTAACTTCATTTAAACTTTCTAACTTAATTTGTTCTTCTGATTTTTCTAAGCGTCTAATTTTAGAAGATATTCTCTCAGCCATTATTTATCCACCTGATTTCCCGGGAAAACATAATCTGGACGTTCCCATTTTTTCTGTACTTGAACACTGTACTGCGGATGACGTTTTTTATTGACACGGAAATTATTAGGGTTCAACGGTGACTTACCACGTTTCGTAATTACCTCCAAACGACAGCTTGTACGTTTATAAGATGGTGTATCCGTGTATTGATCAACATCACTATTAGTTAATAAGTTAATTGCGCCTAGATCTCCATTTTCCATCGCATCATTATTTAATGGAATATAGATTTCTTTACCTTTAACACGATCTGTCACGTGAACTTGTAATACCGCTTCTCCTGTTTCAGATATCAACTTAACTTCTGCACCTTCATGAATGCCTCTATCTTCAGCAAGTTCTGGAGAAATTTCAACAAATGCACGTGGCACTTTGTATTTAATCATTGGTGTTTGATAAGTCATATTACCTTCATGGAAGTGCTCTAACAATCGACCATTGTTTACATGAATATCATAAACTTCATCTTGCTTAAAGTAATTATCAAATGATAATGGGAATAATTTTGCTTTACCATTATCGAAATTAAATCCTTCTAAATAAAGTATTGGTTCATCTGTACCATCTGGATGCACAGGCCATTGTAAACTATTAAATCCTTCTAAACGTTCGTAGCTTACGCCAGCATATAATGGTGTTAGTCTAGCAATTTCATCCATAATTTCGCTTGGATGTTTGTAATTCCAATCGAAACCTAATTTATTAGCAATTGCTTGGAATATTTTCCAGTCAGGTTTAGAATCACCTAATGGTTTCAATGCTTGGTATAAACGTTGAATACGTCGCTCAGTATTCGTAAAAGTACCATCTTTTTCTAATGAAGGACTTGCTGGTAAGACAACATCTGCAAATGTAGCTGTAAATGTTAAAAATTCATCTTGGACTACCATGAAATCTAATTTTTCAAAAGCAGCTTGTACAAAATTAATATTTGAATCAACAATACCAGTATCTTCTCCATATAGATATAATGAATGAATTTCCCCATCATGGACACCTTCAACCATTTCATGATTATCTTTACCAACTTTAGGATTCAATTTAACGCCATATTCTTTTTCGAATTTAGCGCGAATATCGTCCGCTTCAATACTTTGATAGCCAGTAATTTTATCAGGCATACTACCCATATCACTACAACCTTGAACATTATTATGTCCACGTAATGGATACGCACCTGTACCAGGTCGACGATAATTTCCAGTAACTAATAATAAGTTTGAAATTGCTGTACTTGAATCACTTCCAATGTCTTGTTGTGTGATACCCATTGCCCAACAAATGACAACGGACTCAGCTTTGGCACATTCTTCAGCGAACTTAATCAACTCTGCTTCTGGAATACCAGTAGCCTCTTCAGCGAATGCCATTGTAAATATTTCTAATGACTTGTAATATTCATCAAAATCTTCAACCCACTCTTCGATAAAGGCTTTATCGTGTAAGTCATGATCAATGATATATTTCGTCACTGCGCTTAACCAAGCCAAATCTGTACCTGGTTTCGGTTGATAAAAACGATCTGCGCGTTCAGCCATTTCATGTTTTCTAATATCAAACACATGTATTTTTTGACCAAATAATTTTTGAGCACGCTTCATGCGTGATGCAATAACCGGATGCGCTTCGGCTGTATTCGTACCAATCAATACAGACATTGCTGCTTTTTCTAAATCTTCAATACTACCTGAGTCACCGCCGTGTCCAACCGTTCTAAATAAGCCTTTTGTTGCAGGCGCTTGGCAATATCTTGAACAGTTATCAACGTTATTAGTGCCAATAACTTGTCTTGCTAATTTTTGCATTAAATACGATTCTTCATTTGTCGCTTTAGAAGAAGAAATGAATGATAGTGCATCTGGGCCATACTTTTCTTTAATAGATGTAAAATTATCTGCAATGACATTTAAAGCTTCATCCCATTCTACTTCATGGAACTCACCATTTTTCCTTACTAATGGTTTCGTTAAGCGTTGATCTGAATTAATATGTGCCCATGAAAATTTACCTTTAACACAAGTTGCAATTTTATTTGCTGGAGAATCATGTGATGGTTGTACTTTTAAAATTTCTCTATCTTTAGTCCAAACTTCAAATGAACAGCCCACACCACAATATGTACATACTGTTTTAGTTTTCTTAATACGCTCTTTACGCATTTCTGCTTCTGAATCTGAGATTGCAAATAGTGGACCATAACCAGGTTCTGCTTTTTTAGTTAAATCAATCATTGCCGCTAATGAACCAGGTTCCGTATCAGTCATATAACCCGCATTACCTTCCATGTTAACTTCCATCATCGCATTACACGGGCATACAGTTGCGCATTGACCACAAGATACACATGACGATTCATTAATCGGTACATCATTATCCCAAATGACACGTGGATGCTCACGATCCCAATCAATTCTAATTGTTTCATTTACTTCAATATCTTGACATGCTTCTACACAACGTCCACATAAGATACATTGATTTGGATCATAACGATAAAATGGGCCGTAATCTTTTTCGTATGGCTTCTCTTTATATTCATACGTTTGATGCTGAAGTCCCCATGCATCCATCGTATTATGAATTTCACAATCACCATTATTATAATCACATACTGTACAATACAGCATATGCTTTTCTAAAATTCGATCAAGCGCTTCTTTTTGAGCATCTTTCACGTCATTATTCACTGTATTTACTGTCATTGGACGATCAATCACCGTACTACATGAACGTTCAATTTTACCATCAATCTCAACAGTACATGTATCACACGTTTGTATCGGTCCCATTGATTCGTTATAACAAATTGAAGGCACAAAAGTATCTTGCGATTTAATGAATTCAAGTAAATTTGTACCTGGTTCTACAAGATAATCTTTACCATCAAGCGTGACCACCAAATGTTCTTGCATACTATTCACCCCATCTATATATTTTTCCGTAAATGACTTTTAATAAATTGCCTAATTTCCACCTAAAATAAAGATGCCCCACACATCTTTCAGATAGAATCAATATAATTGTATTACTTTAAGTGTATAATGTTAAGCGTATTTTTGTATTTTTTATTTTTGCAATCATTTTTATTTGAAATATTTTGCGCGAAATTAAATCATCTTTTTGTTTAATTGAAAATAATTATCATTATTAGTTTTCCAATTATCTGTTTCACGCTTTTTGCCATATCTTTCACAACCTTATTAATGACAATACTTAATAATCACCTCACCTAAAAATCGCTATACCATTTATAAATACCCTTTTTCTGAAAATTAATAACCCAAGTTTGATAAATATCTACTGTCATTTAGAAGGTAAGATTTATCTTTAAATTAAATTTGTAATGGATTAATTTATAAAAATCAAATCAGGCATTAAATAAAATAGCCCATAAATACAAAGTGTTATCACCTTCTATTTAGGGGCTATTAATTCTATTCGTTATTCTTTTTACAGCTCATTCTATCTAATTAATTTGTGTACAATTTTGATAACTTATTTTCCCTTATTTTACTACTCTAGATTATCTTTTAATAACTTAGTACTTTCAGCTTTTGACTGTTCACTAGGAATGAAGTAGTACAATCCGTCACTTTGAATGCCACCTTGACCACTCAATTGATGTTTATTAATCGTGTCATTAGCATCTTTATAATTGCTTCTAATCGTATTCAAATCACCTAATGTTAAATCTGTTTTAACATTATTTTGAATTTCATTCATTAGACTATTAAAATGTGTAATCGATGATGGGCTTACAATCTTATTAGCCATCGCTTCAAGTACAATTTGCTGACGTTGTTGTCGACCAAAGTCACCACCAGCACCTTCTTCTTTACGACTTCTAATAAACTTCAATGCTTGATCACCATTTACATGTGTTTGCTGTCCTTTTGTAAAACGAACACCATCAACAGTGAATGTATCATTACTTACTACATCAACACCGCCGATGCTATCTATCATATTATGCAAACCATCCATATCAATTGTCGCATAATGATCAATTGGCACATTCATTAATTTTTCAAGTGATTTAACAGCCATATTTGGTCCACCATATGCATAGGCATGTGCAATTTTTTCAGTAGTACCACGGCCAACAATTTCCGCTCTTGTATCACGCGGTATACTTACTATTTCAGTTTTCTTCGTTTTAGGGTTGATAGATAAAATCATAATACTATCACTACGCTCTCCGCCACCCTTTTTCTTACGATCAGCATCTGAATCGACACCAAACAAAGCGATTGTGAATGGATCACCATCGTTTAAACTCACTTTTTTATCTCTTAATTCTGAATGATTGCGATCTAACGGATTGTGTATCTTATTACCAGTAATAAAAATTTTAGCAGCTACATACACAACAGCTACAAATGCTAAGATTACTAAAATACCGAATACCCATAAAAATATTTTTTTCGGTAGGCTCATTTTACTTTTAGACGAACGTTTCAATCCCACCACTCCTTTACTATTCCTTACATACTTTGTCTGTTTTCTCTATTTATTATATAGTAAAATAATTTTTTTACTATACTTCTGTAGACGTATAACTATTTTTTATCATTTTTTATCACTAGAGAATATCTATCTGTATTTTTGATAACCACCATTTGCATTTAAAATTTTAAGTACCGTTTCATGACATGCTTTATTACTTATAATAAAAGGTGCACCCTTTAAATGATCAATTGCCTTACCATCTAAAGTCGTCATTTTTAGATTCAATAGTTCTGCAAATAAAAACTGTGCAGCAATGTCCCAAGGTTTAGGATTTGTATTAATATGTGCCCCAAACTGACCTTTTGCCACTCGCATAGAATCTAATCCGCAAGCACCAACTAAACGATAACTAAATGAGGCGTCAAATAACTCTTGCACCGTATCCAGATTCATTACTTGTGCATTAAACGATATAATAGCGTCTTCCAATTTTAACGATGGTGGTTCTTCCATCTTAATTCCATTACAAAAAGCACCTTCTCCTCGTATTGCTTTATAAAGCTTTTTATGCGGATAATCATATACGTACGATAACATTGGTTTACCTTCATAAAAATACGCCAATATAATACAATAATCTTCTTGCTGTTTTACTAAATTGGCAGTTCCATCAATGGGATCCATAATCCATAAATGATTAATTTCATTCGTAATCATTTCATTACTTTTTTCTTCCGCTAATAGTTGGTGTTCCGGAAAATGTGTTGCTAAAAATTGTTGAAATTGTTGTTGAATCTGTTTATCTACATTTGTAACTAAATCAAATCGATGACGCTTCGTTTCTGTAGTCATCTCCATAATTAATTGTGGAATAACATTGTCTATTTGTTTCAACCACGAACATATTAACTTATCTATTTGTTGTAATGTTTTATCTGTCATTTCGTCCACCACTTCTCATATCATTATCATTTTATTATTACCCTATATTAAAAGAATCAACAATACAACTGAAGACTTCTTCATTTTATGCATAAAAAAATCGGCTAGTCACGTGCTAGCCGACAAATAGAAAGGAAAGTAAGTAATAAATATTGAAGATGTTGTGATGTAACTTGAACGATTAAAAGCTATCTGTTATATAGCTCTACCCCTTTGTTTAATCGCTCCCCCTGTTACAAGTAATATCATAGCACAATCTTTTTTAAAATGTAAGCGTTTTCCACAAAATTTTTCCGATTTTTTTAAAAAGATATTGAAAATGTCCTCATTGTCACTCTTATGTTATACTTTGTGTAATATATCATCTTTTAGGAGGTGGCTGTCATGAATAAAGCTGAAAGGCAAAATTTAATAATTACTGCAATTCAACAAAATAAAAAAATGACCGCTTTAGAATTAGCTAAATATTGCAACGTATCCAAACGCACAATTTTAAGAGATATTGATGATTTAGAAAATCAAGGTGTTAAAATTTATGCGCATTATGGGAAAAATGGTGGTTACCAAATACAACAAGCACAATCTAAAATTGCATTAAACTTATCTGAAACACAATTATCGGCCTTATTTTTAGTGCTTAATGAAAGTCAGTCGTACTCGACATTACCATATAAAAGCGAAATCAACGCAATTATAAAACAATGTTTAAGTCTTCCACAAACACGCTTAAGAAAATTGCTTAAGCGCATGGACTTTTATATTAAATTTGATGACACACAACATATAACACTCCCAATGTTGTTTTCCGACATTTTAATCTATTGTACAGAACGAAATGTGATGTTAGTAGATCATAGGGTTGATGATAATATTAAAGCCGAAAATGTTATATTTATTGGCCTTTTGTGTAAACATGGACATTGGCATGCAGTCATTTATGACATTGCTCAAGACAAAACTACCGAACTCGAAATTGAAAATATTATAGATATTTCGTATTCATTCGGTAAGACGATTCAAACCAGAGACATATCCATTGATAACTATCATCAATTTTTAAACCCCATCGATTCCTAAACTATGGAGTCGACGGGGTTTTATCTATGCATAAATACTTATTACTGATATAACGAAAGAAACAAAATTATTTGCTATATGTAATGCAATTGTTGAACCTAGGTTTCTTCCAGATTTTAAATAAGTGAAAACCAATATGATGGATAGTATGAGATATGGACCAAACTCAAACGGTGACTTTGCATCAGTCACATGAATAAATGCAAATAAGAACACCGAAACAATACTCATAGCTATAAAATTAAACTTCTTACCTAATTCTCCAATTAAAATATGTCTAAATACGATTTCTTCAACTATTGGACCTACAATCACAATTAATAAGAATGCTACAGGTAATAATGCAGGCACTTCAAACATTTTATTTAGCCCAAGTTCATTGGCTGTTTCACTATATTGCAAATGTTTAGGTAGAAACTGTGTCATATATTCATATGTATAAATTAAGATGAGAGCAATAATATACGTTATTGACAATCTAAGCCAATATTTTTTGATATACGCAAAACCAGCTCGAAGCCTTGATGGCATCACTTTTAAATGAAATAAATAAAATGCGCCAATCCCAATCGTATATGCTAAAGCTTGTGTGATAGTCGCTACAAATATCAGATTACTATCGATTTCATAATAACCAAACAAAATTGGTCCTATGTAAGCTGCAATGTTTAGTGCAAATATTAATACACCTATAATTGGAATTATAAGCAAATCTCTCCATGCTATATCTTTAAACGTGTATTTCTTTTTTTCATTTTCCACTGTTATATCCTTTCCTGTTTAATAATTGATTTTTGGAGGTACTTCTACATGATAAACGAAACTAAGTATATGAGACAACAAATTACTAATTTGATTCAAATCATTGATACGATTAAATATAATACTTTAATGACAGATTGGAACATTCAAACGCATATTTATAAATTTAACCAAATAGTTACTAATGAATTGAATAAGTTCAAAGGCTTTGAAACATCATATATAATAAACGAAAATCAAGTTTCCTATTATGAAATTATAACACTACTTAATAAACGTCCCCTCCGACAAGTCGACTATGGTAACAAAATTCAATATCTTAATTTTTATCATACAGAACTATCTAACGCATTATTTACAATTAAATTTGCCCATTAACCTATTTTTCATAAAATGTCATTTAAACAAGTTATTTATTAAAATTCACTTTATTACATAAATTATACAATTAAAAAGTTTCTTCAAATTGTAAAGATGCATTAATCGAGTTATAATCATAATGATTAAGATGGTAGATTTAGTCTTATATAACTACATTTACTAAGATTTAAATAGATGAGTACATAATGTATAAATTGGGAATATACAGTATGACTTACGGTAATATATCAATATATTGATATATTATTTGCACATGGGAGTATGCTATTTTTTATCTATACATCTTAAAAAAATTTACAGTTTTATAATTCAATATCATTAAACAAACAACATATTCAGCTTATTTTTCATTCTCTTACGTTACAAGTTGTAAATACCATCGCGTTAAACAACAATAGCCAACGCTAATAAAATATATTGCGTTAAAGTGGAGTGATTAATATGTCAAACGTACTAACAGAAATAGATAGTCAATATCCATATATGACTAAAAATGAAAAAAAGATAGCTAAATTTATTCTGAATTCACCTCAAAAGGTGATTAAAATGAGGTCTCAAGACTTAGCAAGCTTATTAGATATTAGTACATCATCAGTCATTCGATTCAGCAAAAAAATTACTGATGGCGGTTTTCACGACTTGAAAATAAATATATCTAAATATGTTCCTAAAGCATCATCAATTTACAATGTTGAATTAATGAATAACGAAAGCACAGAATCTTTAAGAACTAAACTCCATACACGTACTACACGCGCACTTAATCATGCTAATAACGAATTAAATGATAAAACTATTGATCAAATATGTCATTGTTTAAAACGTTCTGAGACGATTTTTATATATGGTTTTGGCGCATCTTTTGTAGTTGCTACCGACTTATACCAAAAGTTATCAAGAATAGGTCTTAATATTCAACTTGTTCAAGAAACACATATTTTTGCAACATTATTAGCAACTCACAATTCGAACGACAGTGTTATTCTTATTACTAACAATGGTACGCAAAGTGAAATGCAATCAATGGTTAAAGTTATTGATGACTACCATATACCTATAATTACAATTACTAGTACAAGGGATAATCCCGTAGCACAGGCATCAAATATTGTTTTAACTTATGGGAAAACTGATGAAAATGAGATGCATATGGGAGCAACAACTTCATTATTTGCTCAAATGTTCACTATTGATATTTTATATTATCGTTATGTTGCATTAAATTATCACGCATCATTAGATTTCATAACACAATCTAAAATGGCTTTAGATAACTATCGTAAACATTTATCAAATATTAACTTTAAACATTAACAGTCTTATATAAATTTTTTAATCATGTCATATAATAATTTATGCATCATTTTCAAAGCTTACATGTCTTTTATCTTGTATAACATACGCATATGACCAATGATTTGATAAGGCCATTCTATTTCTTATATTAAAAACAAACGCAGTTGATTAACGGATTCATTCCATATATCAATTGCGTTTGTTATTTTTATAATGCTATTTTTTATTTTAAAGCCCACAGTAAAAACTATCGATAGTATACCCTTTTAAAGGTAAATTCTTACTACAACTTCGATTTAAGCTATATTTATAAAAAATGCGCCTACTCATAACATTTCTTTGGCTATTTAACTTTAATAAGCTAGGGCCAAGTTTGTCATAAAATAAGCGCACATTATAATCATACTATTTTGCTTTTACATTATTTTTATTATATCTAATAAAGTAATAAATCGTTACAATCGTTAAGAAGATGACACCAATAAGCACTGATATTCTAGTTTCAACATTAAATACCATACCAACCAATACTAATATTAAGAATAAGATTGTTAAATAGTTAGTTACTGCGCCACCAGGCATTTTGAATGGGTGACCTTCCACTTCTTCAGGGTGTAATTTTCTAAAACGTAAGTGACTGAATAAAATCATAAACCAAGGAATCATACCTGGTAAAATAGACGCACTATAAACGTATACGAAAATACTCTTCGCTCCATCGATATATAAAGGTAAAATTACATTTAATAAAGCACCAATTAAAATACCAAGAGATACTGCAACAACAGTGTACAATGGCACACCATTTCTCATGGTTTTAGTAAATATTTTCGGCATTTCACCTTTATGAGCAAGTGTATAAATCATACGACTCGCACTGAAAATACCTGAGTTACATCCTGACATTGCTGCAGTTAATACAACAAAGTTAATTAATCCAGCTGCAAATGTAATACCGATTTTAGCAAATGTTGCAACAAACGGACTTCCAATGTCTCCTAATTGATTCCAAGGATACACTGAAACAATAACAAAAATAGCACCTAAATAGAAAATTAAAATTCTCCAGATAACACCATTCACTGCTTTAACGATATTTTTCTGAGGATCTTTAGTTTCACCTGCAGTAATACCTATCAGTTCCACACCTTGGTATGAACCAATTACAATTGATAATGCAAAGAAGAAACCAACAATACCATTTGGCATAAATCCGCCATTTGTCCATAGATTAGAAATACCTACCGCATGGCCACCATTTCCAAAACCAAAGAAAATAAGACCAAAACCAGCAATAATCATTAAAATAATTGTTACAACTTTAATTAAAGCAAACCAAAATTCAAATTCTCCAAACGCTTTTACCGAGAATAAATTCGCTGCCATTAATAATAAAATAGCAATAATACCAGGAATCCAAGTTGGCAATTCCGGGAACCAAAACTTCATATATTCTCCTACTGCTATGACCTCACTCATACCAACAACAATCCATTGGAATATATTACTCCATGCTGTCATATAACCTGCTGCAGGATGTATATAATCACTTGCAAATGTTGCAAATGATCCTGTTGTAGGGTTTAAATAAATCATTTCCCCCATTGCTCTCATGATTAAAAATAAAAAGATACCCGCAATTAAATATGCAAGGATAACTGATGGGCCCGTCCATTTAATTGTACTTGTCGCACCCATGAAAAGCCCCACGCCAATCGTACCACCAAGTGCAATCATTTGAATTTGACGGGCACTCAATCCCCTTTGTAGTTCATTGTTCTCCATAACTTCTTACCCCATCTCTGATTGATACTAAATAAATCCATAAAAAAACTTATTGCCGTAATTATACTATAAATTATCGATTTTGGTACATTAATATTTGCATACCATGCAATCGTTTACAGAACTACTATAGCAGGCTTTTGCAACTTTGCAAACAATTATTTTGTGATTTTTCTAAAAAATTAAAAAAGTCGTCCGCGAAACATTGAGTCACATACAACTTCAGCTATTACAAGTAATTATGATATAATTTTAATAATATTAAAAAGGAGTATATCAATGTTAAAACAAATACTGCCACGTGCTACAAAAATATCGGTAATCTTTGCTGTAGCATTTTTCATCATAAATTATATCGGTATGGAAAAACCTGACATCCTATATTTAGTTGGAAGAACTATTATTGCAACACTTGCTTTCATACTCATTTGTCTTACAGTATTTACTATTATTAATTCTCCAGAGCGCAAGATTAAACTCGGTACGACTTTACCGATTGCATTAATTATTGGTATCATTTTCGGCGCCATATTTTTAACGGTACAAATCGGTGTCATCACTGGGTTAATCATCGGTGTGATTGCTACGTTTATTTGGGAATTGATTGAAAAAAATAAAGGAGGTCGTTCATCATGACAACAGCATTAATTGGTGTAATTGTATTAATCTTACTAATTATTAGCTTTGTGCCAAACTACCGTGCTATGAAATCAGCAAAAGAACAAGGAAGTAATGCAACAAGAGCTACAATTATGGTAGGCATAGATATTATCTTAATTGTACTTATCATCGTGACGTTATTATTAAAATATATGTAACTATTTAAACCACCCTATCTCATACATAAACATGAACGTTCTACCATTTCACATACATATGGTCGTCCATTTAATGAGGTAAGGTGGTTTTCTCGTTAAAGTTTACCTTGTAATAGTAAAAAATAGCCAATTGTTGCGAGTATTAAGTAAATCATTGAACCAACAACAAAAGATCTTACTTGCACGCGAAATGGTGTCTGTTTGTTAAATATAGGACCAATCACCAAATTTCCAACGCCTAAAATTACTGGACCAGCTAGAAAAAACAATATAATGTAACCCATCATGATACGCCTCCTATTTCGTAAAGAAACGCGCTACAATTTGATCGTAATCAATATCTTTTGCTACATAATCTACATTAGAAAAGTCCTGTGCGCTTGTCATTTTATTCGTATTAACAATAACATCTAATCCAGCTGCAATCGCGGCTGTAGCACCATTTACAGAATCTTCAATAGCCAAACATTGTGTCGGCATATAATTTAATTGTTGTACTGCAGATAAATATAATTCAGGGTCAGGTTTAACTTGTTCAACATCTTCTCTACCAACAACTACCTCTATATAATCGTCTAGACCTAATGCTTTAAAGGTAGGCATTATTTCCGCTTTCACACTACTTGTGGCAATCGCCATAGGAATGTGACGTTGCTTTAAAAATGCCATCAATGATTTAATCGTATCAATCATCGGTAATGTTGTACTAGTAAGATGATGTTCTTCATAAAGTTTATCTTTATTTTCCGAACCAATCGCTTTAATTAAATGGTCATGCAAATCTGTAGCTGCTCCTCCAATAGAAGAACGATAAAAATCAATGCTTATAGGATCGGCATTATGCATCTCTAAATGTTTATTAATAACATTAAATAAATGTTGTTCCGTATCTATTATTGTTCCATCGAAATCAAATATAACTGCTCTATACATATATTTACTCCTCTATTTTTTCTCTTTATCAAAGCTTAACACAGTCCGATGACCACTTCATTCTATTAGTGCAATTATAACTTTTTTGACCAATACTTTGCTAAAATAGGCCCTGTTATATTATGAATGAAACTAAACACTGCGCCTGGTACTGCTGCAATTGGATTAAAATGCAATGCTGCTAATGACACAGCTAAACCAGAGCTCTGCATTCCAACTTCAATACTGACTGCTTTTTGATCTTGTCGATCTAATTTTAAAAGACGAGCTAACCAATATCCAATCGTATACCCTAATACGTTATGTAAAATAACTACTAAAAATATTAATAATCCTGTAGTTAAGATTTGGTGCTTACTGCCACCTACAACTATTGCTAAAATTAATGAAATAGCAACAACTGATATAATCGGCAAAGCTGTAGAAGCTTTTTCAGCAATTTTACGATTAATAATTTGCAAAACAATACCTAAAGCAATTGGAAATAATACAACTTGAACAACTGACCACAACATACTCAAGAAAGATACTTCCAACCATTCATTTGCAAATAGATATATTAACGCAGGTGTAACGAATGGCGCTAGCAACGTAGAGACCGTCGTAATAGAAACAGAAAGTGCTACGTTAGCTTTGGCTAAATAACTCATTACATTACTTGATGTCCCACCCGGACAACATCCAACTAATATTACGCCAACAGCAATATCAGGTGGTAAATGAAAAGACTTTGCAATTATAAATGCTAATGTGGGCATAATACTGAATTGTAGACAGACACCAATAATTACTGCTCTAGGTGCTTTAAAGACCATTTTGAAATCATTAGGTGTAATTGTTAATCCCATACCTAACATAACAATACCAAGTAAATAAGGTACCCACTTACCTAATGTTGCAACATGTTGTGGGAAAATAAATCCAATAACAGCTGCTACTAACATCCATACCAAAAAACTCTTCGTGGCAAATTTACTCAATTTTTGAAACATTGTTAACACATCCTCGTCGATAATATTGAAAAATATTACCATAAGACCAGTAAGGTTACAATTACTTTTCTGAAAATTAAGATTATTCAGCCATTCTCTTCTTATTGCAAATATTTTATCACTGATAAACAATTATTTTAAACTTCATTCAAAAGTCTTAGTGAATAAAGAAAAAAAGCGTGGTAAAATCAACTTGAACAAAATTAAGTCACCTTTATAAATATTAAACGTGTATTTAATGCCATGTATTCCTCGGGAGGTCCTCACATGTTAATTGATAAATTCGAAACATACATCATCAACATCGCCGGTTTAAATGACCGTACTACTAGAAAAAAATTAAGTAAGTTATGCAAAAGTGTACAATTTTGTGATGCGTTGCAATTCTCAATAAACAAACAGTTTAATCAGTATGTATTAGAAATTAGCTTACCAAAGCAACAACTTCCATACTTCATTTCATTTTTAAGTTTTCATCAGTATAGTATTTTCCAAGTACTTTCACCAAAGAAAATAAATGAATTACTTGATTCTGATAATTTATATCAATCTGCAAAGCGTTTCGATATCAATATTGATGGCTTGCAAGATGCTTTCATTAAAGACAAAGTCATCGATATTATGAATATGTTCCAAAATCACACTGATATCACTTATACGTTGAATAAGTCTCATGCGCATATTATATGTACGCCAGAAATATTCGCTAAATTGTTACATACGATTGCAACTAGAAATATAGACATTCTATCTGCCAATTATAGATCGTCATCTATGAGCAAAGCTCGTATATCATAATAAAAGACACATCTATACGATGATCATTTACAATGATTGCGTATAGTGATGTGTCTTTTTTTGTATTATTTATCTTCGGACGATTGATCCTCAACCATTTGTTCAAATGCTTCACGAACTTGTGGTACTGTCATACCTACTACAACTTGGATACTCTTACCACTCTTTACTAATCCGTGTGCCATTTGTTGATGCGTGAAATATTCCGTATCCGCAACTTTACTTTCATCATAAACAGTTAAGCGTAATCTTGTTGTACAGTTAGTAACATCTTTGATATTTTCTTTGCCGCCTAAACCGTCTAGGTAATACGCAGCTTTGTCTTCGTATTCATTACCAGTTGAAGCACGTTTAGAATCTACGCTATCACCTTTTTTATTTTTATAGTCTTGTTTAGAGAATAACTTAACCTCTTCTTCTGTTTTCTTACGTCCAGGTAATGGAATATCAAATTTCAAAATTAAAAATCTGAATAAGAAGAAGTAAATCGCTACAAATATTAAGCCTATAACAACTTGTGCCACATAAGTGCCCCAATGTTCTTTCCCAAGTGGTAACCAGTTTGTTGAAATAAAGTCTAACAAACCACCACCCATATTTCCTACAACACCAAATGCGTACATTAAAGTATCCATTGATGCTGCTAAAACTGCATGTAATACAAATAAGTATGGCGCGATGAATAAGAATGTAAATTCTAATGGCTCAGTAATACCTACAACGACTGCTGTTAATGTTGCAGGAATAAGTAATGCTGCTACTTTTTTACGATTTTCTTTAGGTGTCGTAGCATACATTGCTAAGGCAATACCTAAACATCCAAATACTTTCCCATTTCCTTGTAACATAAAGCCATAAGGGAATTGCTCTTTTAATGGCTTAGTACTCTTAGCAAACTCATTTAAATGTTGTAACCATTCAGCTTTCAAGCCGTGATTGACTACTACTGGTCCAACTTCAATTGGTGCATAAATAAAGTGATGTAATCCTGTCGGTATTAATACACGTTCTAAGAAGTGATACAACCATACACCGATATAGCCTGAAGCAATGATAAAGTGTTGCATTGAGCCAATACCGTGCTGAACAGTTGGCCAAATAACACAAGTAATTGCTGCTAATGGTAACATCACAAAAAATGAGATTGTAACCACAAATGTTAAACCTTGGAATACACCAACCATTTCTGGTAATCGTTTACTATAGTATCTGTTGTGAATCCAAGTAATAATAGCTGAAATAATAATACCACCTAGAATATTCGTATCCAATGTGGCAATACCTGCAATTGATTTTAAACCAGGTACATTTTCAACGCCTTTTTCTAAATTAGCGCCAAACGTATGTGGCCATTGCGTTAAAATGGCATTTATAAATGTATTAAACATTAAGTAACCCATCAATGCTGCAAGTGCTGCATGACCTGGTGCTTTTTTAGCTAAAGAAAGTGGTAAACCTACAACAAATACAACTTCCATATGCGTAAAAATAACCCAGCCACCAGATTCTATCACTGACCAAAATTTAAACCAAAACGTATGTTGATCTGCTAAACTCCCCATGATTGTAGGATTTTTAAATAATGTCGCAAAGCCAAGCACTATCCCAAAGAAAGCGAACATTAATACTGGTACAATCATTGCACTACCGAAACGCTTTATCGCATTCATCTTCTATTCCCTCCATATCATCTTTCCTAACAATACATCTAATTAGATTCATTTATAAATAGATGTCTTACTATTTAAATATAATATATAGTAAACGCTTACACACCTACAACGACATTGACGTATTTTGAAAGTATTTTGTATAATCAGATTATCTTTTCATATAGTGAAAATTTTTTCACGACCCTATGTATGACATCGTTGAATTGGTAATACATTCGTTTTAAACGCATAATCAAACCTATATCAATACACAAATATATATAATGACATACAAGGTTTTAATGTAATAACGATCTATCACACATTTATTTTTAAGGAGGTTGAATATGTTTTTAGATGAACACATTAATCGAAACTTTGATAAACTTAATGACAATGATTTACATATCGCTCACTTTATCAATACACATATAGATGAATGTAAAAATATGAAAATACAAGATTTAGCGCAATTCACACATGCCTCGAATGCAACCATTCACAGATTTACACGCAAATTAGGTTTTGACGGTTATAGTGATTTTAAATCGTACCTTAAATTTGAAAGTAATAAGACACACCAATTACCATCTAACTCTATCGATAGTTTCAAACAAGAAATCGATAGTACATTCAGTTATTTAGAACGCGTTGATTACCAGCTTCTTACTGAAAAAATGCATACAGCTTCAACAATATATTTGTATGGTACAGGGCGTGCACAGTTAAACGTTGCTTCAGAGGCACAGCGTATATTGTTAACGTTACATAATCATGTCATTGTACTTCATGATGAACATGAACTTAAAATGATTTTGAACAAGAGTGAACCTAATGATTTATTCTTTATTATTTCATTATCAGGTGAAACACATGAATTATTAGAAGTAACAAACTTGCTTCAACTTAGACAAAAATACTTTATTTCTGTTACTACAATGAAAGATAATACCCTTGCTCAAAAAGCAAATTACAACGTCTATGTATCCAGTAACACATTCTACTTAACTAATGGTACAGACTATTCTAGCTTCATCAGTTATCATATATTCTTTGAAACACTTGTAAGAAAATATAATGAGTATTTACTACATAATGATATTTCAAATTAGAAAAAAGGAAGTTATGATTTAATGGCCTTGAGCCTATCATAACTTCCTTTTATCATTTTATTGTTGTGTTGATGTTTCGATAACGTGGTACATCTTATCAAACATCAATTCGAAACCATGCACCATGGCATCATGATATTCTTTTTTCTTTTGCTTGTATTCTAAATTAGTAAATCGTCTTTCTTTTTCAACTAATGAACGATAATAAAATAGCATTTGGGTGCCACCTGTTTCACGTTCAAAAAATTCTACCTCAATGACATCTTGTGTTTCACTTAGTCCAGGCATACCGATAGTCATCTTAACGTATTCATCCATAACTAAAGATTCATAAATACCTTCAATCACATTTACTTTGCCATTACGTTGTTGATCTACAATACGATATTTACCGCCTTCTTTAACATCCGCTTCAATCTCTTTATTCGTTCTGGCTGATGTCATAAACCATTGTTTCAACAAATCTTTCTTTGTCCAAGCTTCGTATACTAACTCTGGAGAAAATTTATAAAGCTTTTCAATTTCAACTTCGACATGTTCATTCTCTACATTAAATTTTGCCACTGTTGTCCACCCACTTTCGCTCTTACTTTTATTTTAACGTATTTTTGCTCAGTTCCAAACATAGATGATCATCATTTTTAAAAGATTAGCGTTATACGGTGAGTACAACATGATCTGTTAATATAACAAGCCACCTTACTTGGCTACATCGATATATTGTTAAGCATTAATGTTTCATTTCTTGACTAGTGTTCTTTTTTAGCTTTGGAAAATTAAATAAAATCGCAATAAGTCCGCATACACCTAATAATATAGGATAAATGCTGTATGGGAATAACATTAACGGTGAAATACCAGCTACACCAGCCGCTGAAATGACTTGCGGGCTATATGGTAATAAACCTTGGAAGCAGCCTCCAAATATATCAAGAATACTTGCTGATTTCCTTGAATCTACATCATATTCATCTGCAATATTTTTAGCTAAAGGACCTGACATAATAATAGAGATGGTGTTGTTTGCCGTGGCAATATCTGCGACACTTACCAAACTCGCAATTCCTAATTCTGCGCCACGCTTTGATTTCACTTTAGAGCGAACAAATTGCAACAACCATTCAATACCACCATTGTGTTGAATAATACCGACTAAACCACCAATTAGCAACGCAATCATAGCAATATCTTCCATGCTTATAATACCTTTGGACACTGCATCTAGTAGCCCCATCCAACCGAATGAACCATCTATGAGACCAATGATTCCGGCTAATAATGTTCCGCCAATCAATACGATAATGACATTTACACCTAATAATGCCAATACTAATACTAATATATACGGTACAACTTTAATTAGATTATAATCATAGTTTTTAGCATGATTTAAAGAAATGCCATTCGTTAAGAAATACAGAATAATAATCGTTAAAATAGCACCTGGCAATACAATTTTAAAGTTTACTCTGAATTTATCTTTCATTTTCGTATGTTGTGTTCTAACCGCAGCAATTGTTGTATCTGAAATCATTGATAGATTATCGCCGAACATTGCACCTCCAACAACTGTAGCCATTGCTAGTGCAGTTGGTACATCTGTCGCTTGTGCAAATCCGTAACCAACAGGTGCTATTGCAGCAACAGTCCCTACTGACGTTCCCATAGATATAGAAACAAACATACAGATCACAAACAATCCTACAATAATTAAATTTTCAGGGATTAATGATATGCCTAAATTAACTGTCGACTTTACGCCACCCATTTTTTCAGCTGTATTTGAAAATGCACCTGCTAAAATAAAAATCAACATCATTAAAATAATGTTTGAATGGCCTGCACCTTTCGTGAAGACCTCAACTTTTTTAGCAAATGATTCTTTTCGATTCATTAATAACGCCACAATTACCGTTATCATAATTGCAACATTTAATGGCATTGAAGTAAAATCACCTGTGATAATACCTACGCCTAAAAACAACGCCACAAATAATAACAAGGGGAATAATGCCCAAGCATTGCTCTTTTTATGTACTTCCATCCTTTTTACCTGCTTTCCAATTAAAAATACCTCTTTCTCACAAACGATGAAGAAAGAGGTTTCCATGTGCTTTACCTGCTTATCTTCAAACCATTACGGTTACTGGAATTGGCACATTCGAGATGTTGCCGAGGCTTCATAGGGCCAGTCCCTCCACCTCTCTAGATAAGTGATGCTTATTTACGTTTACGTTACAAGATAATCCTTAGTACGTCAATCATAAATTAATCAGGAGTCGTATAATATTTTTCATAAACAATCATTGCTACTGTAATAATAATCAAAACAATAATGCTAATAACAAGTAAAAGCCACCATTTAAGCATTAATGCAATAAAAATGAACACGATAGACACACTTACTAATATTAATGATATGACTTTAAATTGCTGTGCGCTTTGTTCAGAAATAACTTTTAGCTGTTTGTTTGATGGACGCGTATTTCTTATACTGATTCCCAGTATATTTTCTAATATTTGAACCAATACGATACTTATTGCAAATATAATAATTGGTAAAACATCATAGGTCCCTATAGTTAATGTATAAATTACAAATCCAATGTAAAGTAACCCTGAGACAAAGGCTAAAAAGTATGCGACGTATTTGTTAAACTTAATGATATTCTTTTTAACGTTTTGATGTGTAAGCCATACATTCGAAACAATCGCAACCACTACAAACAGTGTGAATAATATATATAATGGCAACTTTTGTTCAGGAAAAACAGTCACTATTCCAAAAGCTAATGCTAAAATCAAAATTAAGATAGCTCTAGATACTATTAATGCCATAATAACAACCCCTTTGTTTAATATCGAGTTTGCAAATTTACGTTTATCAGCATTTCTATGATCAGTACTTCTACGGGCAGCATTTCTATGTAATTTACATCATCTTAACATATAAATACTTCGCTATATAATTGAAAACATATCCTATTATTCTTTGTCCATTCTGACGTCTAATATCTAACCTTAGGCATTTCACTTGTTAATGAATTTAACTTTCTTCCACTAACCGTCCCTAAACCCAATCCCGCAACAGTTTTTAACTTTTTCGTTGTTGTCCTGACATCTTCATTAAGAAAGTTTATTCTGCTTAAAACTTATAATCCACACCCTGAGCAAACGCTCCTTATGACAAAGTATTAAAATAAGCCGATAAAGATACACACCTTTACCGACTATTTAAAATACACTTCACTAATTCATTTTAATTTACTTGATTGAAGTGGCTAAATTAATATTATGTTGTTCAATTAAAAGCTTCATACAAACCTAATCTATTTGCACTCCACCGCTAACACCGAACACTTGTCCAGTTGTATAACTTGATTCTTCTGACGCTAATAGCACATAAGTTCCACATAACTCAACAGGTTGACCTGCACGACCTAAAGGTGTTTTTTGACCAAATGTTGGGATTTTACTTTGAGGTTGTCCACCAGAAATTTGTAATGGTGACCAGAATGGACCAGGCGCTACACAGTTCACTCTAATTCCTTTTGGTCCTAATTCTTCTGAAAAACTTTTAGTTAATGAAATAATTGCTGCTTTTGAAGCGGCATAATCATGAAGAATAGGACTAGGATTATAACCTTGTACAGATGATGTCGTCGTAATTGACGCACCCGGTTTTAAATATTCCAAAGCTTTTTGAACTGTCCAAAATAGCGGATAGACATTCGTTTCAAATGTTTCTGTAAATGCCTCAGTTGTAAATCCATGAATATCATCATGATACTGTTGATGTCCAGCAACTAAAGTAACATTATCTAAGCCACCTAATTGTTGATATGCTTGTTCAACAAGGTCATAGTTGAACTGCTCATCTCTTATATCACCAGGAATTAACACTGCCTTTTGACCACTTTCTTCAATCACTTGGCGTACTTCTTGTGCATCTTGTTCTTCACTCGGAAGATAGTTAATCGCTACATCTGCACCTTCTTTAGCATACGCAATCGCTGCTGCACGCCCTATTGCTGAGTCACCACCTGTAACTAACATTTTATAGCCTTGTAAGCGTTGATGACCTTGGTAAGACGCTTCGCCACAATCAGGTGCTGGCGTCATTTCAGATTGTAAACCCGGTACCTCTTGTTCTTGTTTTTCATAATCCGTTGTTTTAAATTTTGTTCTAGGATCTTGAGCTGCCATTTTTTAACATCTCCTTATTCGCTTAATGGTTATTATTTACCCAATCTTCCTAGGAACTTAATCATGATTACACTAAAAATTACTTTCTTCTTTATAAAAACAAGCTCGAATTACTCATGCAATAGTCTCTTTACAAATTCAACAAAATACTCAGGTACTTTTTCCAGAATCCTTTCATCTGGTTTATATTGAGGATGATGTAAATCATATTCACTATGAGAACCAATTAACGCAAATACACTAGGAAAATGTTGACTATAACCTGAAAAATCTTCTCCAATCGTAAGCGGCTTTTCCATCATTTCCACCTTATATCCAACATGTTGGGCTACTGCTATTGCTTTATGCGTCAATACCTCATCATTCATCACAGCGCCAGGTAAATGTGTATAATTTAAATTAATTTTCATATTATATGCTTGAGCTAACCCGTCCGCAACATCTTGTAATCGTCTTTCTATAAGCTTTCGCACCACAGGGTCAAAACTCCGCACTGTGCCTTGTACATACGCATGATCAGCAATGACATTCCAAGTATTACCACATGATATTTGCCCAATTGTTACTACCGCTTCATCAAATGCAGATAGATTTCTACTAACTATGGATTGAATACTATTAATCAATTGCGCCAACACAATAACTGGATCGTTGCATTGTTCTGGCTTTGCAGCATGACCACCCACGCCTTTAATATGAAACTCAAAACGATCTACTGCTGATGTAATTGCCCCTATTTTGATTGCAAATGTACCTACCGGACGCGATGGGTCATTATGAAAACCCAATACTGCTTGTACATCTTTTAATGCATGTGTTTCAATAATTTTAAAAGCGCCATGTCCTAGTTCTTCTGCTGGTTGAAAAATGAATTTAACACGCCCAGTAAGAGTGCCCTCAATTTCTTTTAACTTTACAGCTGTAGCCAAAATACTAGCCATGTGAATATCATGACCACACGCATGCATAACACCTTCATTTTCAGATTTAAAATCCTGTTCAACAAGCTCTTGAATCGGTAAAGCATCAATGTCAGCCCGAACAGCTATACAACTCGGTCCTTGTCCCACTTCAGCAACAAGCCCAGTCGCAAGTGGTAAGTCTAATATTCTAATATGATATTCTGTTAAAATATCTTTAATTTTTTGTGTAGTCTTAAATTCTTTATCGGATAGTTCTGGAAATTGATGAAAATACCTTCTCCAGGCAACAGCTTGATCTTTTAATCCCATCGGTCATTCCCCCTTCTTTAAGTCAATGATATGTTGTCTACCCTACGATGATCGTCTTTGACTATTAAACAATGATTTCACAACAATGTACTCTTGTTAATTACTTTCGCTAATGATAGACAATTGTTTAATAATATCGTAACACTATTGTCAAACTATTCTAACTTTTATAATTAAGAATCTATATAAAAAACGTGTTCTCGAATTAACTTGTTTTTACAAACCACAAAAAGCTCTAAACATTAGTGTAAACCAATGCTTAGAGCTTTCTAATTATTTTATGCTTTAAAAGATAATGTGTTATCTACGATGACCTTACCGTCTTTAATAACTTTTTCTGCGTGATTGATACCAAAATGGTATGGAATATATTCATGATTTGGTGCATCCCAAATTACTAAATTAGCCTTATCACCTGTGTTAATTGTACCCGCGTTAATGTCTATTGCTTTAGCAGCATTGACCGTAACAGCATTCCAAACTTCATTAGGTGATAGCTTTAATTTCAAGGCTGCAATCGCCATAACAAGTTGTAAGTTGTTTGTGACACTACTACCAGGGTTATAATCAGTTGCTAATGCAATCGCACCGTTATTGTCTAGCATGCCTCTTGCATCTGCATAATCTTCTTTACCTAAATAGAACGTCGTTGCAGGTAAGAGGACAGCTACAGTATCACTATTTCGCAACTTTTCTTTTCCTTTATCACTAGAAGCTACTAAGTGGTCTGCTGATATTGCTTGTTCATCAATTGCTAATTCCAGTCCGCCTAACGGATCAATTTCATCCGCATGTATTTTCACTTTAAAATTTGCTTCTTTGGCTTTTTGCATATAATGTTGCGATTGTTCTATTGTAAATACACCTGTTTCACAGAAAATATCCGCAAAATCTGCATATTGTTTTACTTCCGGAAGTAACGCAATCATTTCTTCTAAAAATGCCTCATTTGAACTTGCCTCTTTAGGTACAGCATGAGGCCCTAGGAAAGTATGTTTCATGTCTAAATCATATTTCTCAGCTAAACGATTAGACACTTTCAATTGCTTCAGTTCATTTTCTCTATCTAATCCATAACCACTCTTACTTTCAACTGCAAGCACGCCGTGTTTAATCATAGTAAGCAAATCATGCTCTGCTTTTTTAAACAAGTCATCTTCGGATGTTTCTCTAGTAGCATTAACGGTAGATAATATGCCACCACCCATTTCTAATATTTCAAGGTAAGACTTACCTTGACGTTTTAATGACATCTCATGTTCTCGAGATCCACCAAATGTTAAATGGGTATGAGCATCTACTAATGCCGGAGAAACTACTTTTCCACTAGCATCAATCGTCTCAGTCGCATCGTAGTCATCTGTATGTTGTCCAGCATATACAATTTTGCCATCTTTAATGACAACTGTACCATTTTTCACAACATTTAATTCATCTAATTCCTTACCCTTCAAAGGTTTATCTGTTGACCTCGGTAAAATTAATTCTGCTATATGATTAATTATTAAATCATTCATTACTTATCACCTGCTTTATCAATCATTGGAATATGAATACCTTTTTCTTTAGCTGTTTGAATAGCGATGTCATAGCCAGCATCAACATGTCGGGCAACACCCATGCCTGGATCAGTAGTCAATACGCGTTCCAATCTTCTTTCAGCACGCTCTGATCCATCTGCTACAACAACCATACCCGCATGAAGTGAATATCCCATGCCAACACCGCCACCGTGATGGAATGAAATCCATGAACCACCTGCAGCTGTGTTAATTAGTGCATTCAGTACAGCCCAATCACCAACCGCGTCACTACCATCTTTCATACTTTCTGTTTCACGGTTAGGACTAGCAACTGAACCAGCATCTAAATGGTCTCGTCCAATAACAATTGGTGCTGAAATTTCACCGTCACGTACAAGACGATTTAAAGCTAAGCCCATTTTCGCTCTTTCTCCATAGCCTAACCAAGCAATACGTGATGGTAGTCCTTGATATGAAATTTTTTCTTCAGCTAAATCAAGCCATCTTAATAACTTTTCATTTTCTGGGAAAAGTTTGCGCATTTCTTCATCCGCACGCTCGATATCTTTTGGATCACCACTCAACGCAGCAAAGCGGAATGGCCCTTTACCTTCACAGAATAATGGTCTAATGTAAGCTGGTACAAAACCTGGGAAGTCAAAAGCATTTTTCACTCCGTTATTGAAGGCTACTTGACGAATATTGTTACCATAATCAAATGCTACAGCGCCACGTTTTTGGAATTCAAGCATTAATTCAACATGCTTTGCCATTGAAGCTTGTGACAGTTCAACATATTTTTTCGGATCTTTTTCACGCAATACTTTCGCTTCTTCTACAGAGTATCCTTGTGGCACATATCCATTTAGCGGATCATGTGCACTTGTTTGGTCAGTAATAATGTCAATTTTAAATCCTTTTTCTAGAATCGCTTGATGGATGTCTACAGCATTTCCAACTAACCCGATTGATAATCCTTCTCCACGTTTTTTCGCCTCTTCTGCTAATTTTAATGCTTCATCTAAATCAGCTGTTTTAACATCACAGTATTTCGTATCAATTCGCTTATCAACACGTGTTTCATCAACATCCACGCAAATTGCTACCCCATGATTCATAGTAATTGCTAACGGTTGCGCACCACCCATACCACCTAAACCTGCTGTCAGTGTAACAGTGCCTGCTAAATCTCCATTAAAGTGTTGATTACCTAGCTCGGCAAATGTCTCATAAGTACCTTGCACAATACCTTGAGAACCAATATATATCCAACTACCGGCTGTCATCTGTCCATACATGATTAAACCTTTTTTATCTAATTCATTAAAATGATCCCAGTTTGCCCATTCAGGCACTAATACTGAATTTGAAATTAATACACGTGGCGCTTCTTCATGTGTTTTAAATACAGCAACTGGCTTTCCTGATTGTACTAACATTGTCTCATCTGATTCTAATTCTCGTAACGTTTTCTCTATTGCTTCAAAAGCTTCCCAATTACGAGCTGCTTTTCCAATACCACCATAAACAACTAAATCTTCTGGTCTTTCAGCAACTTCTGGGTCTAAATTGTTGTATAACATTCTAAGTACTGCTTCTTGTTCCCAACCTTTACACTCAATACTCAAACCTTTTTTTGCTTGAATTTTTCTCATAAAATTCGCTCCTGTTCTTTTTAGAAGTTAATTCCACTAAATTTAAAACGCTTACATTATTATCTTCAATATTCATTATAGTATGTTAAAATATAGCCAACAAATATAAATAAACTAATTATCCATAGCTTGAATCTATAAATAAAAGGAGCAAAACACATGAAAATTATTCAGTTAGAATATTTCTTGGCTATCGTGAAATATAATAGTTTTACTAAAGCTGCACAATTTTTACATATTAGCCAGCCATCTTTAACTGCTACGATTAAAAAAATGGAAGCAGATTTAGGTTATGACTTATTTACACGTTCAACAAAAGACATCAAAATTACCGAAAAAGGAATACAGTTTTATCGTTATGCGAGCGAATTAGTTCAACAATATCGATCCACGATGGAAAAAATGTATGATTTAAGCGTTACATCAGAACCAAGGATAAAAATTGGGACTCTTGAATCTACGAATCAATGGATTGCTAATTTAATTCGAAAGCACCATTCCGACTACCCTGAACAGCAATATCGTTTATATGAAATACATGATAAACATCAATCTATAGAGCAATTACTGAATTTTAATATTCATTTAGCTATAACAAATGAAAAAATAACCCACGAAGATATAAGATCCATTCCTTTATATGAGGAATCTTACATTTTATTAGCACCTAAAGAAACATTTAAAAATCAAAATTGGGTAGATGTTGAAAATTTGCCACTCATATTGCCAAACAAAAATTCTCAAGTGCGCAAACACTTAGATGACTATTTTAATAGAAGAAATATTCGTCCAAATGTCGTTGTAGAAACAGATCGATTCGAATCAGCAGTTGGATTTGTTCATCTTGGCTTAGGTTACGCTATCATTCCGAGATTTTATTACCAATCATTTCACACGTCCAATTTAGAATATAAAAAAATTCGTCCAAACTTAGGCCGAAAAATTTATATCAATTATCATAAAAAGCGCAAACACTCCGAACAAGTACATACATTCGTACAACAATGCCAAGATTATTTATATGGACTTTTAGAGGCTCTTTAACTTAAGTAATTAGAGCCTCTTATGCAGTCGCGCAGTCAACTGTATACCTTTTGTCTTTAACTTAAGTAATTAGAGTCTCTTATGCAGTTGCCCAGTCAACTGTATACCTTTTGCCTTTAACTTAAGTTATTAGAGCCTCTTATGCAGTTGCTCAGTCAACTGTATACCTTTTGCCTTTAACTTAAGTTATTAGAGCCTCTTATGCAGTCGCGCAGTCAACTGTATACCTTTTGTCTTTAACTTAAGTAATTAGAGTCTCTTATGCAGTTGCCCAGTCAACTGTATACCTTTTGCCTTTAACTTAAGTTATTAGAGCCTCTTATTCAGTTGCTCAGTCAACTGTATACCTTTTGCCTTTAACTTAAGTTATTAGAGCCTCTTATGCAGTTGCTCAGTCAACTGTATACCTTTTGCCTTTAACTTAAGTAATTAGAGCCTCTTATTCAGTTGCTCAGTCAACTGTATACCTTTTGCCTTTAACTTAAGTTATTAGAGCCTCTTATGCAGTTGCGCAGATCATCGTATACCTTTTGCCTTTAACTTAAGTTATTAGTGCCTCTTATGCAGTTGCTCAATCAACTGTATATCATTTGCCTTTAACTTAAGTTATTAGTGCCTCTTATGCAGTTGCGCAGTCAACTGTATAAGAATTTCACACCCAATTTTATGATTTCCATGTATAAATCATTACATTCAGACCAACAAACATAAATAAGCAGTAAGATGACTACAACTTAAGAGTCTTCTTACTGCAATTATTTTTCAAATATATCAACGTTAATATAACTTCTATTACGAAATACTCACATTCTGCCCTGCAATGCAAATTTCGTCACATATAAATATTTTTAATTATTTTAAAAAATGATGCACTAAATTAGCAACGAGCTTCGCAGTTCTATTGTCAGCGTCATATGTTGGATTCATCTCAGCAATACTAACTGAAGACACCTTATCACTTGGAATAATACGTTTTGCCAATTCAAGAACAGTATGTGGATACAAACCTAACACTGCCGGCGCACTTACCCCAGGCGCAAACGCACTATCAATGACATCCATACAAATCGTAAACATAATGACATCATGTTCATGTACAAAACGTTCAATCATATCTTTAATTGTTGGTGATACGTGACTCAATAATTCATCTGCAAAGACATAATCAATCTTTTTCTCTTTAGCATAATCAAATAAACTTTGCGTATTACCACCTTGAGCAATACCAAGCACTAAATAATCTGTGTTTTCATCTTCTTCTAAAATTTGTCTAAAGCTCGTTCCAGATGTAGATTGTTGTTCAGCACGTGTATCAAAATGCGCATCAATATTTATCACACCAATAGATTGTGTTGGATAGACTTTACGTGTTGCTAAATATTGAGCATACGCAATATCATGTCCCCCACCTAATAAAAATGTTTGTCTATGATTAGCAATTGACTTCGCTGCAAGCATAGCAAATTCTTTTTGAGTATCAATTAATTCCTCATGATCATGATAAACATTTCCGTAATCGACTAAAGCTTCACATTGATTCAAATCCGGCAAACCTGCAAATGCTTGTTTAATCGCATCTGGTCCTTCTTTTGCACCAATGCGCCCCTTGTTTAAAGCAACACCTTTGTCAACAGCATAGCCTAATATACCAACCCCTGATGGCCTACTACTCTTTTCCAGCTTAGACAAATCTTCAAATGTTACTGTTTGAAAATGTCTAAATTTTTTCGGGTCTGTTTCACTATCTAACCTTCCAGTCCATAAATTTGGTTCACCTTGCTTGTACACAGCATTTCCCCCTCTTATTTATGTGGCTTATTAACAATTAAAGTATAACGTATAGGAAATTTTGAATTCAATTCATAGTTAAATCCGTATCTTAAAAATAGTTAACTACATTTCTTTTACCCCTATTTTCTATGTAATAACGAATACTTAGCTGATTTATGTTAATAAAATACGTCAAGACTATTACATTTTCATTAATATTGACATAGACAATTTATCTCTCGGCTTGTAATATGTATAATTGTTACTAAAAGATATTTTGCTTGTTACCTAATGGAGGTTACATATAATGAAGAACAATAAAATTTCTGGTTTTCAATGGGCAATGACGATTTTCGTCTTCTTTGTCATTACAATGGCGTTATCCATTATGCTCAGAGATTTCCAGTCTATAATTGGTGTCAAACACTTTATATTTGAAGTTACAGATCTAGCACCATTAATTGCTGCAATCATTTGTATACTCGTTTTCAAATATAAAAAGGTCCAACTTGCAGGTTTAAAATTCTCAATCAGCCTGAAAGTAATTGAACGTCTATTGCTAGCTTTAATTTTACCTTTAATTATTCTAATTATTAGTATGTACAGCTTTAATACATTTGCAGATAGCTTTATTTTATTACAATCAACAGGCTTATCAGTACCTATTACACACATTCTGATTGGACATATTCTAATGGCGTTCGTAGTAGAATTCGGATTCCGTTCATACTTACAAAATATTGTTGAAACGAAAATGAACACGTTCTTTGCAAGTATTGTTGTTGGTTTGATGTATTCAGTTTTCTCAGCAAATACAACTTATGGTACAGAATTTGCTGCTTATAACTTCCTTTATACATTCTCATTCTCTATGATTCTTGGTGAATTAATTAGAGCGACTAAAGGACGTACAATTTATATTGCAACGACATTCCATGCTTCAATGACATTTGGACTTATTTTCTTGTTTAGCGAAGAAATCGGCGATCTATTTTCAATCAAAGTCATCGCCATTTCAACAGCAATCGTTGCAGTAGGATACATTGGTTTAAGCTTAATTATCCGAGGTATTGCATATTTAACAACAAGACGAAACCTTGAAGAACTTGAGCCTAATAATTATTTAGACCATGTCAATGACGATGAAGAAACTAATCATACTGAGGCTGAAAAATCTTCTTCAAATATTAAAGATGCTGAAAAAGCAGGTGTAGCTACTGCATCAACGGTCGGTATTGCTAAAAATGATACTGAAAATACAGTGACTGACGAACCAAACATTCATGAAGGTACTGAAAAAACAGAACCTCAACATCACATAGATAATCAAACTGAATCTAATCATGATGAAGATCATGACATCACTTCGGAGTCAGTAGAATCAGCAGAATCAGTTAAACATGCACCACAAAGTGACGATTTAACAAACGATTCAAATGAAGATGAAATACAATCATTAAAAGAACCTGCGACTTATAAAGAAGACAGACGTTCATCAGTTGTAATCGATGCAGAAAAACATATCGAAAAAACTGAAGAACAATCTTCAGATAAAAACATATAATAACAAAGCGCTTGCTAGTACCTCTTAAGAAGATGATGCTAGCAAGCGCTTTTCTATACTATTATTATTTTTCTAAAATTTTAACACCCTCTTGAGTGCCTACAATAACTTGATCTGCCATATCTAAAAAGTATCCTGTCTCAAACACACCTGTCAGATGAATTAAATACTCATGGAACTTATATGGGTCAATTCCTTTTGGTAACTTACAATCTAAAATATAATTGCCATTATCAGTTATAAATGCGACATCTTCGTTTACACGGCGTTCCACTTTTATATCAGCGTATGATTCAATTTTACGTAATATGTGATACCAGTTAAATTTATCCACCTCTACTGGTAACTTAAACGTCTCACCTAAGTATTGAACCATTTTCGTTTCATCGACAACCACAACAAAACGCGATGCCATTTCATCTATAACTTTCTCTCTGAACAGCGCACCACCGCCACCTTTAATTATATTTAAAGATGGATCTACTTCATCAGCACCATCAATGGCTAAGTCGATATGATCAACATCATTGATTTCGCATATTTTAATACCTAGTTCTTTTGCTAAAAATGCAATTTTATTAGAAGTGCATACACCTGTAATATTGTAACCACGTTCTTTAATTAGTTGCGCCATTTGAGGTAAGAGTAATTCCATTGTACTTCCTGTACCAATTCCCAGCGTCATGTCACCATTGATTTGACTTAAAACATCATTTAATGTCATTAACTTAAGTGCTTTGACATCTTTCATGAAGGTAGCCTCCCATATTTATGTAATCTATTCAATTCATATTTTACATGACTCATATAAATTAACATACCCTTATTTCTAACATTTTTTTAAACATATCAATCAGAATTTACAATTCTAAAAATGTTTTATAGTACAATATACTTTAACTTAACGTTAAGGAGAATGATATGATATCAATTCACGCAATTTCGACAGGAAAAATCCAAGATTTGCCTTATAGCTCGAAAAGACCGATGCGCTCTGCTTTAGATAAAACTAAGATTTCACAAACAACATGGTTATCTTCAACTGGTTTCACTGGTGATGAACAGGCTTATAAAGATCATGGTGGGCCACATAAAGCAGTTTGTGGGTTTAGTAAACATAACTATGCACTGTATCAAGATGATTTACCTTCACTACCTACTCATGCGATGTTTGGAGAGAATTTAACATTTGATTATTTAGACGAATCTGATGTTTACTTTGGTAATCAATATCGTTTAGGTGAAGCGTTAATTGAGGTTTCTGAAATTAGAGAACCGTGCTGGAAAATTCAAGCAAAATATAATATTCCTGATTTAGTGAAGCGCATGTCTACATCTGGTAAAACAGGTTTCTATTTCCGGGTATTAAAACAAGGCTATGTATCTCCAAATGATCAGCTTTACTTAATACAAGAAGCACCAATCGAACATCGTTTATCTGTACAACAGCTTAATGACCTTTATTATAATGATAGACAAAATCAAGATATGTTACGATATGCACTAAACAATCCATTTCTGTCACCAACAAGACGCGATAAACTTCAAAAAATGTATAACAGAACATTGAAATAATTACCTTTCATTATAAGTGTTAAATGAACTTTTCAAAACAAAAAGGAATCAACTTACACATCGTTTGTATAATAGTCTTATCTATAACTACTGATGCTATTGATTCCTTTTTAATGTTATATATTTTCTTTATTTCAAACTGTATATTAAAGATGTCACTTCATTTGATACGATTCTTGATAACCTATTCAAAATTCTGCCAAATAACATAAATATTATATAAATGCCGATACTTTTAATCATTTTCTACTTTTTCTTCGATACGGAAACTTGTTTTCGAATTGAACACTTCACCAGCTTTTAAAATTGACGGTGCTTTTTCTCCATATAAATTAATATCATTTGGTAAAAATTGTGTTTCTAATGTAAAGCCAGAATGTGGTTTATAAATATTAAATGGACTATCCCACTCATCAGGCTGATTAAAAGTAAAGAATACAACATGAGGCATATCTGTATCGACCTCTAACATAAATTCATGATTTTCAACATACATTTTATGTTCACCAACTGTAAATGGGTGATCAAGACCACCAAAACGTGTCATTTGTTGGCTTAATTGCGCATGTTGTGATGTAAAAATATCACTCAATTTTATCTTGTTATCTTCAAACACTTCATGTAAATCTAGAATATCGCCTGTAACAATATTTCGCTCATCTAATACATACATATCTAATTGATTACTTGAAATGCGATGATTATCAACGACATTATTATCTCGATTCAAATTGAAGTACACATGATTCGTAGGACTAAACAATGTGTCTTCTGATGCAACTGCTTCGTATTCAATCGACCATTGGTGATCCGCATCATAAATATGTGTAATCGTCACATCGATATCACCCGGGAAATGATCATCAGCTGATTTCAACACCGTCTTAAATATCACTTTAATTTGAGCAATTTCATTTCTAATTTCATAATCAAATAACTTATTGTCCAAACCATGACATCCACCATGTAAATGATGTTCGCCGTTGTTTTTTTCTAACTGATATTCTTTACCTTTCATCTTAAATTTAGCATTATCAATTCTACCGCTATATCTTCCTATAGAAGCACCAAATTTAAAAGGATTACTATGATAAAATTCATCCGCTTCAACAACATTTCCAAGAACAATATTATTATCATGATATTTCCAAGACACTACTCTTGCTCCATAATTCGTAAAAATAATTTTAGTTTCATCATTATCAATTTTGATTAAATCTACACCTTGTCTTTGGTGCTCAACTTCAACTATCATTTTTACTTCTCCCTTCTAACCACAAGTGTTCAAGCTCTGCTGGGTAGCAACATTACTAAAACACCTACAATACAAATGATTGCACCGATAACATCATATTTATCTGGCATTTGTTTATCTACGACCATCGCAAAAATCAAACTCATGATGATAAATACGCCACCATATGCTACATATACTCTTCCGAATGATGGAAATGATTGAATGTCGCAATGACACCATATAACATGAGTATCACACCGCCTATTAGCCCAACAAGTGAAGACTGTCCTTCCCTAAGCCACAGCCAAATCAGGTATCCCCCACCTATTTCACATAAGCCAGCTAATATAAATATAAAAATCGGATATAACATGAAATCACTCCATCACACATTTGCTACCAATAATCTATCGGCTACACATCATTTGTTTACATTTCTTCTTACTTCACATTCCCATTTTAAAAAGTTCGTTTTCACATTCATATTGTACACTTTTTTAGACATTATTCTATAGCTAAATATAAAAAAATAAGAGTAACACGCTTTCATCATCATTTTATATGATAAATGTGTGTCACTCTCATCAATTTTATTTTTTAAATACACGTTTCAATGAATTAAATAAGCCACGTTCAAATGTAAGTACTGAATCTTTATATGTTTTAATTGCAATCCATATCAAGACAGCTACCATTACAATTGAGATTAATGAACTTAAGATGACTTCATGTATTTGAAGCCCTGAAGTTTGAGCGCGTACAACTAATTGAAATGGCGCTAAAAACGGAATATAACTTATGATTAAAGCAAGTCGCCCATCAGGATTATTTATCGTGAATATCGCGATATAAAATGCAATCATACCAAGTAATGTCATTGGCATCAAAGATTGATTTAAATCTTCTATTCTAGATGTTAATGATCCGAGAATGGCTGCAAGTAATACATACGCCATAATTCCAACAATACTACTTATAATTCCGACAATAATAATTTGCCAAGACAATTGATTCATTTCCACGTTAAAACCTTGTAGCAAGTCTTTTAAGTCAAAGGCAAAAATGCATATAACTGCCATCAATACAATTAAAATAATCTGAGTCACGGCAACTGCTATAACGCCTAAAATTTTAGCAAAAATATGTTGGATTGGTGAAATACTTGTAATAATCATTTCAATGACACGCGATGTTTTCTCACTAGCAATTTCCATAGCTATTTGAGATGCATAATTTAAAACAATAAAGAACATTAGAAAGATAATGCCATAAGCTAAAGCATAGTTGAAAATCTTTTGTCCTTCTGATACTTTATCGACTTCATCATTAGAAATCACCTTATTATCAACTTTACTTTGTGCTTGTAATTTTTGTAAGTCTTCTTTGTTGATATTTAATTCCCCGGCTACCATATTTGTTTGAATAGCTGTAAGCAGTGCTTGTACTTTTTGTGAATCTTCATGACTTACTCGCTTCTCACTAATGATTGTCCCTTGTAACGTGCGATTTTGATTCACCTTGATAATATAAGCTTTATCAAGTTTATGTTTTTTTACTTCTTTTTCAGCATCTTCTATAGAAACTTTAGTAAACTTAGCATCACTATGAAATGTATTCGACTGTTGCTTGAAAACCTTATATATTTGTTCATTCGGTGCTGCTACACCAATTTTATCTGGACCATCATCAAACATGTTAATAATCTTATCAATGTTAGATAGGCCAATCATTAAGGCAGCAATAATAATCATAAAAATTACAAATGATTTAGCTTTAATTTTTTTGATATATGTCAAACTAAATGTCGCCCAAAACTTATGCATCCTTGCCACCAACCTTCTCAATGAATATATCTTGTAATGATGGTTCTACAACTTGGAATCGTTTAACATAACCTTGATGTGCCACAACTTGATAAATATCTTTGGCTACGTCTTCATTCTCAATCGTCAACTGAAGACCTTGCTTCATGTTTTCACTATGAATGATGCCTCTAATGTGTGTTAAATCTGGTAGTGTTGTTTCTGACTCAATGACAACTTTCTTGTTACCATTAGATGCACGTACATGATTGATATCACCAGAAACAACAAGTTGACCTTTATCTAAAATACAAACATCATCACATAATTCTTCAACATGCTCCATACGGTGAGAACTATAAACGATTGTACTGCCCCAATCATTTAAGTCTTTAACTGCTTCTTTTAATAACTCAACATTAACTGGGTCTAGACCACTGAAAGGCTCATCTAATATTAGTAATTCTGGTTTATGTAACATACTTGCTAACAGCTGAATTTTTTGTTGATTCCCTTTTGATAGACTATCAATTCGTTTTTTGCGGTTTTCAGTAATATCAAAACGCTCAAGCCAATACGATATTTGCTGTTGTATTTCTGTTTTTGACATTCCCTTTAAAGTTGCCAAATATTTCAATTCTTCTTCAACTGTCAATTTCCCATGTAAACCGCGTTCTTCCGGTAAATAACCAATACGATTGTACATTGTTTTATCTAGTTTTTTACCGTTATACGTAATGTGTCCTTCTGTTGGTTCACTTAAGCCTAAAATCATACGAAATGTCGTTGTTTTACCTGCACCATTTCTTCCTAGAAAACCTAACATTTTGCCTGATTCTAACTCTAATGACATATCATTTACTGCCGTCATCTTGCCAAAACGTTTCGTAACATGTTCAATTACAAGTCCCATACTTTGCCTCCTAAAACAATATGTATTTATCTTAATATAACATTTCTATTCTCTATAAATGCAATATTTTTAAAGTGAATTTATTTTTAAAATTTCTGAAATTGAAATATTTAAATAGTATCTTCTTTGCATGTTAAGTATCATGAGCGTTAACTCCCCATTTTCCATGCCTTTATTGCCTTGTTGGTAAAAAAATATCCCAGCATCATTGTGCCGAGATATTTATATCCTTACAATTGATTATCTGTTTCTTCCGGTGTTTTCGGTGTTTCAGATGTACCCGCTTTTTCCGGTGTTTCAGATGTCACTGGTTGATTTTTAATTGAAGATGGGTATTTTGGGCTTTCGCCATATTTATTTGCCGGCTTACTGTCAAAGCATAGGAATACTATCATTGTAACTGTAAGTCCAAAATAAATAAGATATAGAAGTACTAACAAAATAACAATTCCAATTGGCATAAACATAAAATCATTATCATAATATGATTCGATAAACTGCACCACTATAGAGAATACAATACTAAATGCACACATTATAATAGGCAATACCATTGTTCTTGATATATCGTGGAATCTTCGGACGCTTAATGCCAAATTGGGAATAAAGGTTGCTAAAGAATAAAGAAGCATATATATAACTGTAAGTATTAATATCATCACACCAAACATAGATAATACTTTAGCATCTATTTCATCACCTATACCCACAAATACTGCTCCCATAAAGAACACGAAGAAAGCAGGAAGTATAAATATTAAATGCCACAACATCATATACCAATATTCACTACGTCTTGATCTCCCCTTAAAATTTACATAATTTTTCCAAAATAATACGAATGATTTCATAAAACCTACTTGAGGTAATTGTTCCATTGTAATCTCCCTTTCATTAATCATATTTATATTTTTAATTATTATTACCGTTATAATATACAAGATTCATTATCAAGCCACTTCATTTCAATCGTCGTTCACTTTGGAAAATGAACTTTATATTTCATCACTAGTTAAATGAAAACCCGCTACAAGTACGCATCTATATGGAGACTCATTTGAAAGTCAACGCTTCGTTAACTATACTAAAAATATGTCACACTGCAATGTTCGCGTTCAAAAGAGACTCAATCTCTGCAAATAAAATATTCCATAACAAAGTATATACTTTACATTTTTATAATTCTTAACAATACTATTTTATCAAACATTTACCACAATAAAAATATCTTTTTCATTTTTATTTAAATTAATCATATAATTGCGAGGAGAATATTATGGATTTCGTTAATAATGATACAAGACAAATTGCTAAAAACTTATTAGGTGTCAAAGTGATTTATCAGGATACCACTCAAACGTATACAGGCTACATCGTGGAAACTGAAGCATACTTAGGTTTGAATGATCGTGCGGCTCATGGCTATGGCGGTAAAATAACACCTAAAGTTACGTCATTATATAAACGTGGTGGTACAATTTATGCACATGTCATGCATACGCATTTACTCATTAATTTTGTAACAAAATCTGAAGGTATACCTGAAGGCGTACTTATCCGCGCAATTGAACCAGAAGACGGTTTATCTGCTATGTTCCGTAACAGAGGTAAGAAAGGCTACGAGGTAACGAATGGCCCAGGAAAATGGACTAAGGCATTTAACATTCCACGGGCTATCGATGGCGCTACGTTAAATGACTGTAGATTGTCTATTGATACTAAGAATCGTAAATATCCTAAAGATATTATTGCTAGTCCACGAATCGGTATTCCAAATAAAGGTGATTGGACACATAAATCTTTACGTTACACAGTGAAAGGTAATCCATTTGTGTCTCGCATGCGTAAATCAGATTGTATGTTTCCCGAAGATACTTGGAAATAAATGCCATCTTTCATTGATTACTATCATGAAAATGAAATCTATCTCCTTATAAGTCAATCAATCAGCCGTCAACATACGGATGGGTTGATTGTTTTTCTTTGTGTCCATCATATTTTTTGATTCATCTCCTCTTATTGAACTTGTTCTTAATTATAAAATATAACAATAGAATTATTTATAATTATTAAATTTAGATGCATTAATATTATTGATATTATTTTCAAAAACTAGAAATATTGATTTGTTGCATGTATAATGTTAAAAGTGCCCTTTTATAACGCTTACATATAAAAGCTTATTTAGGGAGAGGGATATTCAACAAGGGGGATTTGAAAATGATAGAACTTAATGCAATTACAACATTATGTTTAGCCTGTATACTTTACTTACTTGGTAAAGCTATCGTTAATCACGTTAATTTTTTAAAACGCATTTGTATACCAGCACCAGTGATTGGCGGCTTAATCTTTGCTATTTTAGTTGCGGCTTTGGATTCATTTGGCATGGTTAAGATTAAATTAGATGCTTCATTCATTCAAGATTTCTTCATGTTAGCATTCTTTACGACAATCGGTCTTGGTGCATCATTGAAATTATTTAAATTAGGTGGCAAAGTCTTGCTATTATACTTTATGTTTTGTGCTATCATTTCAGTCATTCAAAACATAGTTGGTGTATCACTAGCAAAAGTATTAAATATTAAACCGTTACTAGGATTAACAGCTGGTTCTATGTCTATGGAAGGTGGTCACGGTAATGCTGCCGCTTATGGTAAGACAATCCAAGATTTAGGCATTGACTCGGCACTGACAGCGGCTCTTGCAGCTGCAACTTTAGGTCTTGTATTTGGAGGGCTTATCGGTGGACCAGTTGTAAAATTTTTAATCAAACGTTATAACTTAAAGCCTCAACATAGTGACGATACATTTAAAGATTATAGTCAAGTAGCATATAACGAACATTTACATAGTAAATTTAATGCCACTGAAGTATTCTTCATTCAATTTACAATCGTTGTATTCTGTATGGCAGTTGGAAGTTATTTCAGTCATTTGTTTACAGCTCAAACAGGGATTAATGTTCCAATTTACGTTGGCTCATTATTTGTAGCTGTTATTGTCCGAAATATCTCTGAAAGTTTTAATTTTAATATTGTAGATTTAAAAATTACTAATCAAATTGGCGATGTCGCATTAGGTATTTTCTTATCTCTTGCGCTAATGAGCATTCAATTAATCGAAATTTATAAACTTGCTATACCTCTTATTATTATCGTTTTAGTTCAAGTTGTCGTTATGATTTTATTTGCTGTTTTAATTTTATTTAGAGGTTTAGGAAAAGATTATGATGCTGCAGTAATGGTAGGTGGTTTTATCGGGCATGGGCTTGGTGCAACGCCAAATGCCATGGCAAATTTAGATGTTATTACTAAAAAATATGGAAACTCACCTAAAGCATATTTAGTTGTACCTATTGTTGGTGCATTCTTAATCGATTTAATTGGTGTTATAGTCATTATGGGATTCATTCAATGGTTTAGTTAAACACCAAACTCATAAATAAAAGAGGAGGCCTTCGCCTCCTCTTTTATTTATCCTCGATGTATATTCAAGTTACGTTGTTCTATCCATGACAATATTTCCGGACTAAATACGATTTGTTTTTGTGTTAAGTCGTCAATATTTTTAGCATCTAACATCGTCATTATTGATTTCATGTGTTCAATAAATGATTCTACATAAGCTACTGTATGTGCAATGCCATTATTTTCAACTTGATTTAAAAACGGACGTGACATACCAGTTGCCTTTGCACCAAGTGCTAAACTTTTAATTGCATCGAGTGGTGTACGTAAACCACCACTCGCGAAAACTGAAACTTCGCTTTGATAAGCCGTTGTTTCAAGTAATGACTCAACTGTAGACTGTCCCCATGATGATAAGTAATCCATATCTTTATTTGCACGACGTTCATTTTCAATATCTACAAAGTTAGTACCACCTTTGCCACTAACATCGACATACTTAACGCCTATTTGTTGTAAGTCATGCATTAATTCTTTGCTCATACCAAATCCAACTTCTTTTATAATGACTGGAACAGACACTCGTGATACAATCGACGCTATATTATCTAACCAAGTCACAAATTCACGATTCCCTTCAGGCATAACTAATTCTTGAGGAGAATTAACATGGATTTGTAACGCTTGTGCCTCAAGTAATTCAACTGCTTCCAAAGCCTTTTCTACTGGTACGTCCGCACCAACATTGCTAAAAATCATGCCTTCAGGATTCATTTTTCGCGCAATCGTAAACGTCTCAGCCATGCGTGGATTTCTCAATGCCGCATGTGTTGACCCAACTGCCATCGCTAAGCCAGTTTCTCTTGCAACTACAGCTAGCTTTTCATTGATGTTTTTCGTCCACTCGCTACCACCCGTCATTGCATTAATATAAACCGGATATGCCATCGTTAAGTCAGGCGTCTGTGATGTCAAATCGATATCATTTACATTAATTGATGGGATAGAATGATGCACAAAACGCATCTTATCAAAATCTGATTGCATTGCGTCAGATTGAGCCATTGCTATTTCAACATGTTCATTTTTTCTCTGTTCTCTTTGGAAATCACTCATGATTAAACCTACCTTTTCGTCATTTCTAATTTAAAACCATTTTTTACGTCTGAAAAAGATGATTAATACGACAGCTATAACAAACATTACAGCTAAGCAAATATAATATCCATAATGTAAATGTAATGCCGGCATATTTACAAAGTTCATACCATAAATCCCAGCTATGAATGTTAACGGTGAAAATATAACTGATACTAACGTTAATACTTGCATAATACTATTCATTCTAAATGACGTGTATGACTCAAAATTTTCTCGTATTTCGTTTGTCATTTCTTGAGCAGTACGAATGATATTACGTTGCTTAATCAAGTGGTCATCGATATGTTGAATGTATAGCGAATGTTTATTATCTATAATCAAATCACCATTTTGTTTCATTGTATCAATTAGCTCTTGCATAGGAAACAGTACACGTTTTACTTTAATCAAATCCGAACGTAACTTAAAGACACTATCCATGACCATTTTATTAAAGCGATCATCTACATGGCGGTCTTCAAAATGATAAACACTATCTTCAAGTGCATATACAAAGTTGAAATATTTATCAACCATCATATCTAAAATTAATATAACGACATCTGCACAATCTAATTCTGCATCTAATGCATTCATATACTTATAGACTACTTTATTTAATGATTCCAACGTTTGATGATGATATGTTACTAATACGTTGTCTTGTATAAAAATATTTAGTGCTATTGGTGAATAGTTTGACCCCATAATACTATGGAATACTAAGTATTGATAATCTTTATAAGATTTATATTTAGCTCGTGGCATACCGTTAATTGCATCATCCACTTCTAAATCATTAAAATTAAAATGTGCTTTAAACCATTCATTTTCTTGTTCATTCGGTTCATCAAAATCATACCAAACAATAGTCGCATCTTTTGGTATCTCTTTGATATCATCAACTACTTTAAAAGGTTCATATGTAGTTTGATACCGTATCGTTAAAGCCATCGATACTCCCCCTAAATAACGAATTCTCTATTATTTTATCATGAATTAAATAACGTGTATGTCTTAATTTATTTTAGTATGATAGTCACTAAGGAGATGGTTATTATCAAACAACTTTTTACACATACTCAAACCGTAACATCTGAATTCATTGACCATAACAATCATATGCATGATGCAAATTATAATATCATTTTTAGTGACGTCGTGAATCGTTTTAATTACAGCCACGGTCTTTCTTTAAAAGAACGCGAAAATTTAGCATATACGCTATTTACACTAGAAGAACATACGACATACCTCTCAGAATTGTCTCTTGGCGATGTATTTACTGTTACTATATATATTTATGATTACGATTATAAGCGGTTGCATTTATTTTTAACATTAACTAAAGAAGATGGTACACTAGCATCAACAAACGAAGTAATGATGATGGGAATTAATCAGCACACACGTCGTTCTGATGCTTTTCCTGAATCATTTTCAACACAAATAGCACACTATTATAAAAATCAACCAACTATCACTTGGCCTGAACAATTAGGACATAAAATAGCAATTCCACACAAAGGAGCATTAAAATGACAGATGCATTACAACAAAAGATTCATATCGAATTACTAGATTTATTAGATGATGTTAAGTTTGAATTAACAGAATTAAATGCACAAAAAGGGTTATACATTAACGGACCAGCAAATCAGCTACTTAAGCGTGGCGTGCATATGGCTTATGTTCAAGGACAAAAGCAAGCTATCGATAATATTATGACTATTGTGGAACAACAGCTTGAAGATCAACATTTCCTAGAACATTATGATAAATTTCAAAATGAGGTTGCTCATCGCAATTATGATAAAACAGCTAACTTTGCAGAACTTAGTGATATTCCACGTCAATTCGATAATTTTTTAGATCAATTTTATCAAATTAAAGGGCAATACTTTATCATCACACATATCAATACACTTATTGGTGATTTTCACTCAGAAGCTCATTAACAATTAGTCTATATAATCCTTGCTATATTTTCAAAAACAAAACCCAATTGCGTTTTCATGTCAAATATCATCTTCCATGAAATCGTAACTGGGTCAATTGTATGTTATTAGTTATTTTGTGTTACATCCTCATCTATCGATTTGGCAATTTGTTTAATAGCTTTATGTGATTGTCTAATTGGATAAATTGGAAAATCATGTACCATCTTAGGATAATCATAAAACTCAATGTATTGATGATGTTGCAACATCATTTGTTCGAATAGCTTCATATCAGGATGTGTCATTTCACGTCCACCACCAAACATATAAACTGGTGGTAATCCTTCTATTGTGCCATTAATTGGCGATATGCGCTTATCTGTTAATGGTAGACCATTCGCCCATTTTTTCATAATCTCATTGACACCAAACTGACTTAGAACCGCATCTTGTTCGATTAAAGCGTCTGAAATATCTTTATTAGATAGTGTTGCATCTAAAATTGGTGAGATTAAATACAATTTATTCGGTAATGGCTGTTGATTGTCTAAAAGAGATTGTACAAAGGATAATGCCAGTGCACCACCTGAACCATCACCCATGACTACGACATTTTGATGGCCTACTTCAGATACTAATTGATCATAAACACGTTGTATCGCTTGGAAAGTGTCGTCAATATGAAACTCTGGTGTCTTTGGATAGATAGGCAGTACAACCTCATATAATGTACTTAAAGTGATCTTATCCAACAATCTCCAATGGAACGGTGATGGTTGTAGTGCATTGAATCCACCGTGAATATATAAAATTTTCTTATCAATTTGATGTCTGAAATTAAAGCGAAAGACTTGCATATCATCTAATGATAATTTTTCTAAATTTGCTTTAACATTTAATGTTGAAGGCTGCTTATGTTTTTTTCTATTTTCAATTTCTCTTTTATAAAAAAATCTTTCAACATCTTGATCATTTTTAAACATAATCGAGCGATTGTGAAGCAAATATTTATTGACAACGCTATTCATAACACGGTTTCTAATCAATGTCTTAACCTACCTTTATATATTTTATGTATCCAATGATTGTCTATCCCCTACATTCTTTGCCAAAAAAAGTATATAATGTAGAAGATATTTTCTTTTTCACTTTCAAATTTAAGACTACAATTGAACAGTGATTTTTCATCATTATAACAGACAACTAGACATATTGATAAGTAAAGAAAAGAACTTTATACGGAGGTACCTTGCATGACAAACCCAAATCAACGATTAGAACCATTTGATGAGACATTTCAACAACCGAATATTCATCGTGGTAAGCGATATGGTAAGAAAAAACGTTCATTGGTAAGCATGATTATTCAAATCATTGTTGTTATATTAACCGCAATCGCTGGATACAGCATGTGGAAACAACCCATTTTTAATATTGTCTTCACCAAAGAATCTGTAGATTTTGATGGCATTAAAAATTTTAACGAGACAATTGGAAAAATGCATCAATTAAATATTAATTTGGGTAATATCAATGATTTACAACAAGGAATCGATCGCTTAATTTTGGTCTTTAACGGTTTCTTTATTTTATGTATCGTTAGCCTAGTCATAACAATACTGACAATTGTATTTAATCGCACAGTTCTAAAAGTGGTAAATATTTTAGTGTTAACAATTATGTTAGTCATTACATTGTATTTCAGTTATATTATTAAAGCACTCGCACAAGAAATTGCAGATGCTTTAAAAAAATATTATTTAAATGTACCACCAGATCAAGTAATAACAGAAGCTGACGCTATTCATAACGGCATCATTTTACTGGGCTGTAGCATCGGTTTACTTGTTATAAGCTTATTCTTCCGTAATCGCATGCCTCGTTTAAAATAATGTTATATAGTAGGGATTGGGACAGAAATGTTATTTTCACAAAATTCATTTCGTTGACCCACTTCCTGCTTTTTCTTTATTAATAACCTACTACGTCAATGCCAAATTTTAATATAATTCCTCTAACATTCTACAAATCAACAAATAAAAAAAGTATCGATAACCATATATTGGCACCGATACTTTAAAAATCATGTCCCCACAACATAATTTTTGATTAGTCACACTTCAATTAATTAATTTATTTTATTTATTCATGATTGATACTATTATCTGCATCTATCTTTTGAGCCGTAGCTTTTGCTTTTTTGTTACTTTGTAAAAATAAGCATAAAATTAAAGCAATGATGCTAAATATCGTTGCAACTATAAATGCATCATTAATCCCTTCAACTGTTGCTAGTTTATTTACAAATTGTAATAACACTTTCATTGCGCCTTCTTGACCACCATATTGCGATGCTAATTCACGCATATGATCTTGTACAACAGGATTCGTTTTATCTAACTCTTCCCCAAAAGCTGATAAATGTTGTGTAGTTTGCGTTGTCATTACAGTAACCAAGATCGCTGTTCCTATAGAACCAGCTAGTTGACGCATCGTATTTAAGAAGGCATTACCATGGGAGGCAAGTCGTCCCGGCAACGCATTAATAGCTGCTGTTACCATTGGCATCATAATAAATGCCATACCAAATGAACGTAGTACATAGATGCCCATGATTGTCATATATGGCGTATCCATATTCAATTTAGTTAATTCCCATGTTGCATAAGTCATGACAGCAATACCAAAAATGGCTAAAGGTTTTAAGCCAATCGTGTCTAACAACTTACCAGCAAATGGCCCTAGTAGACCCATAATTAGAGAACCAGGTAATAATAACAATCCGGAATCTAATGCTGAGAAACCACGTAAATTTTGTAAGTAAATTGGTAATAAAATCATACCCCCATACAAGCTCATCATTACAACCATATTAATTACTGTTGTTAGTGTAAATGTTGGAAATTTCAATACTTCTAAATTCAACATTGGTGCTTTCATTCTTAATTCTCTTATTACAAATAGAATAATAAAGATAATACCAATCGCAAACATTGTTTCTATCTCAACAGAACCCCAGCCTTTGTTCCCCGCTTCTGAAAAGCCGTATAACAAAGCACCAAAACCAATTGTACTAAAAATGATACCTGGGATATCAGCTTTAGGATTTGTAGTATATTGATATAACTTAAACCATACAAAACCAACTAAGATTGCAATAATTCCGATAATGAACATACCGTAAAACATCACATTCCAATGGTAATTTTGTACAATATAGCCTGATAATGTTGGACCGATTGCAGGTGCTAAAATCATTGCGATACCCATTGTACCCATGGCAGCACCACGTTTTTCAGGTGGATAAATTGTAATAATAACAATTGAACCTAATGGCATTAGTACACCTGCACCAATAGCTTGTAATACACGTCCAACCATCATGATTGGGAAATTCATTGAAATCGCACATATTAATGAACCAATTGTAAAGAGTACTAACGCAACTAAAAATAATTTTCGATATGAATATTTATTAAATAGATACGCCGTAATTGGTATTAAAATACCGTTTACTAACATGAATCCCGTCATCAACCATTGCCCTGTTGACGCAGAAATATTAAATTCCGTATTAATTTTTGGCAAAGCAACATTTAATAATGTTTGGTTTAAAATCGCAATAAACATACCGAATAATAATGCCGCTAATATTTTACCGCGTGAAACACCTTCACCAAAAATATAATTTGTATGTTCTTTTTTAATTTTCTCATTTACTTTGTATTCTTCAGAATCAGGATTTTTAGCAGCAAATGCTTCATCATCCTTATTATCATTGAATAATTCTTGATCTTGTTCAGACCCTTTCGCATGATCAGTTAGACTAATTTGATTCTGATTATCTTTATTGTCAATACGCGCCTCTTCACGCGCTGAATGTTGTGACGATTGATCAGTTGTTCTGTCTAAATCACTTGCTTTAAATTTAGATTGATTTGATTGACGTGTCGCAAAATGTTGTTCCTTTTGTTGGCGTTTTGCTTTTCTTCTTGATCTTATTAATAATAAATTGATAACCCCAACAATAATGAGCGCTAAAACAATGTAGCTAATAATGAAGGCCGTAGTCATTTAATGACCCCCTTAATTTTTATGAATTTTTACTTCAGCGTTCATTCCAGGAACAACTTGTTTAGACGGTTCTGAATCTAACGTAATTTTAACAGGTATAACTTGAGATACTTTAGTATAGTTACCATCACTATTTGATGATGGCATTAATGAAAAACTAGCAGCAGTAGCTTTTCCAATACTATCAACTTTACCTTTAACAGAAGCTTTTTGACCGTCAATAGTCACATCAACATCTTTACCAACTTCAACATCTTTAATGTCTTTTTCGTCAATATTTGCAGTTACATATAAATCATCTAAATTGTAAGCATAAGCAATTGGATTGCCTGCTTGTACCATAGAACCTTCCATGCCATCTAATTTAGCAATTGTACCTTTTTGTGGCATTTTAAGTTCCATATCTTTAGTTTCGCCATCTTGACCTTGAACAGTAACTGTTGCTACTTTATCACCTTTATCAAGTTTATCACCTTGCTTAACATTTAGTGATTTGATTTGCCCAGAAGCTGGACTTGCTATTTTAATTTGATCGCCATTTACTTTAGCATTATCAGTTGTTATATAACTTGTTGTTTTATTCCAGAAATAAAAACCAGCAATCCCAATTGCTAACAGTACAACAACCGTAATGACATTAATTAATATCATCTTTTTCATGAAACATTTCCTCCTATTTGCTTTTAAAATTCACTTTATTTATTATAGAGACATGATAACTAAAAAAACACCAACAATTTTTATAAGAGTGTTGGTTAAAATTCACAAAGGTGTAACAATATGAAACGACAAGCCAAAATAGAAATTCAAAACGCACTTGTTGATTTGATGGCTGAATATCCTTTTCAAGAAATATCCACTAAAATGATTTGCGCGTATTGTAATATTAATCGTTCTACTTTTTATGATTATTACAAAGATAAATTTGATTTATTGGATACCATCAACTCAAAGCATAAAGAAAAATTCCAATTTCTTCTAAGCGCGCTACATCATAATTTCGAAAATATTAAACAGGATAAGCTTAAACTTTATAAATTCTTCATTATTATTGCTAAGTATATCAAGCACAATGAGCAGTTTTTCAAAGACATTTTAGTTACCTATCCAATGAAAACATTATTCATAGACTATATAAATTTAGCGAGAGATTACTATCAACAAATTATGAATGACTATAGTACTACAGTAACCAATAAACAGCTTTATGTTACATATATCATAGGCGGTCAAGCTGGAGTATTTATTAATTGGCTTTCGAATGGTTGTAATGAATCACCTGAAGAAGTTGCTGACATTTTATTGGCTAATACGATTAAACTTCAAAACCAATAATACGGTTTCATTCTAATAAAGAAATGCTATAAAACAACTAGATAAAGTTAAACCAAATGGACAGATAATAGTACATATGTAACGGTGCTATCAAAATAAAAATCAGGCTGGGACATAAATCCCTAAAAAACAGCAGTAAGATAATTTTCAATTAGAAAATATCTTACTGCTGTTCTCTATTTATACAATACTTCGTATTGAATGGCTTCGCTTTCCTAGGGTGCCGTCTCAGCCTCGGTCTTCGACTGGCACTGCTCCCTCAGGAGTCTCGCCATTAATACTACGTATTAACATGTAATTTTACTTTGAAATAC
>NZ_JBSZQY010000007.1:0-147763 GCF_054165785.1 Staphylococcus sp. SA22
CATCGTCATTCCTCCTGCTATCTTTTTCTATTATTCTACCTTATTTGATAGTAGATTTAAAACTTTGCAACAGAACCTATTAAATTATCTGGATGTTTTAGTAAATGTCTGCAGTCGGATACTATTTTAGAATCTTTTGCCTTTACCGCATTATTCGGCACCTCATTATCATCTTTCAACTGCTTGATAACATCTGGATCTTTCGTGCCATCTATTAAATTATCAAGTTTTTTCACACGTGCTATGTCACTAACTGGCCCTGGATAATTTGCATCCGGTTGTCTAACTGGTATTAAATTGCTGTTTTCATTCACACCTTCAGGTTTGTTATTTTCGGCGTTCGCATTATCCGTAAAAATCAACACTGATAAAATTGCAACAAATAAACTTATAACTTTTTTCATCTTATTCATCCTTTCCTATTTTACTACCTTAATATCATTGCTATTAAAGTAACCCATCCATCTATTTTTTTCGTCGTATAAAGAGTAATATTTATACCCATTTGGAATATTGTAATAGAGTTTAGCTGTGTACGCTTTATCTTTTTTAATTAATTTATTATCACCCTTTTTTGTAATTTCAATGTTTTTCCAATATATATACTTACTTTTAATTACTTTCACTTTCTTATTATATGGATGACTTCTGTACTTACCTATCCAATAATTTATGTAATCTAATTTTAAATCATTTATTCTCACGCCTGAATTATGATTATATCTGCCGTATGCATGTACTCCGATGATATTGTTTTTTGAATCTCTTATCGCACTACCACTTTGTCCTGAAAATGTATCTACTGTATAATACATTTCATTCTCATCAAAACTTTCTAATTTCCCTTTACCTTTATATTGTCTGTTGTCTGACTTGTCTCCTGGAAATCCAGAAATCTCAATATTTTCACCTTTGCTAATGCGTGTGTTCAAAGTTAAGTAACCTGTTTTATTTCCTAAATTATTATTTAACTTAATAATTGCTATATCTTCTTTTGTAGGAGCATTATTAATCCAAGATTTAGATACAAAAAACTTATGCGAAAAGGCCTTTCCTATTGTATATGTTTGCCCATATACTCCAGCATAGACATCAATCTTTTTAGCCCAACCCTTATCGTCTTTAGAATAGACATTATGAGCCGCTGTCAATACAATGTCCTTACCAATCATAGTACCGGTGCCTTTATATACACGGTTATTTGAAAACGTCATATTTAATAATACAGTCTGCTTATAAGGTCTTTGTAAAATATTATTAACAACAATTCTTTGATCTTTACCGAAAACTCGCTCAGTTAAGGGCGTACTATAATCACCTACTTCATAAAGCTCATTTTGATTACGTTCAATTGTTCCTGATTCAAAATTATTATCACTACCATTTTCTGAATTGACGATAGGATTATTATCAGCTAAGACAAAACTTTCACCATAATAACTAGAAACAATTACTACTAACAAAATCAAAAATGATATTTTAAAAATTTTTGTCATAGGCATTCCTCCTTTAATCTATATTATTTTTATCTATTTCATATAATTTTATTATATAATTTCTATCAATTCAATATTTTTACTTCACGAAACTAAACAACATGTCATTAACTTATCTCGTTAAGTTAAGAATTCTATTTTCTACCAAATAAATTCTGAATACTGTTTTAGATAATCAATTCGCAAAACTATTTCTTTATAAATATGACCATCATTAAACACTGCTAAAATTGTAACAATAATACATATGATTTTCTTACGCTAACCCAATTGGCATAAAAATAAAAACCCCTAATGGATAACTACATTGTTATCTACTAGAGGTTTCTAACTTATACTATTTTATAACACTATCGTATTTTCTTTTTCATGAATCATTTCAATAATGACATTGTCTTCATTCATTACTGCTACTTTAGGTGCATGGTGTTTAATTTCTTCTTCATTCAACTGTGCATAAGTCATGATTATGACTACATCGCCTACTTCAACAAGTCTTGATGCTGCACCGTTTAAACAAATTTTACCACTACCTCTTTCACCAGCTATTACGTATGTTTCAAAACGTGCACCATTATTATTATTCACGATGGCTACTTTTTCATTTGGCAAGATGTCTACCGCTTCCAATATATCTGAATCAATCGTAATGCTACCTACATAATTTAAATTTGACTCAGTCACTCTTGCTCTATGAATTTTAGCATTCATCATTGTTCTTATCACTTTATTCAGCTCCAATTATTATATTATCTATTAAACGCGCTTTTGAAAATTTGACAGCTAACGAGATAAATATGCGTCCAGTTATTTCATGTTGTTCTACTAATTGAGGATAACTATAAACAGCAACTTCTTCAATGCGTCCACTTATATGTGATTCAAGATATTGAGTAACCCTGTCTATAATTACTTTACTTTGACGTTCACCGTCTTGATACAACGCTTGTGCTAATAGCAAACTTTTACTTAAATGTACCGCTTCTTGTCGTTCTTGCTCCGTTAAATAAACATTTCTTGAACTTTTCGCCAAACCATCTGCTTCTCGAACGATATCAATACCAATAATTTCAACGGCATGATTGAAGTCTTTTACCATTTGCTCGACAATAGCCAATTGCTGGGCATCTTTTTTACCAAAATAAGCATAATCCGGCATAACAATATTAAATAGCTTATTAACTACTGTTACCACCCCATCAAAATGCCCTGGACGCTTCGCTCCTTCTAACACATCAGCTAATGGACCTACTTTGACATCAATACCTAATTCACCTGGATACATATCTTCTACTGCAGGATGAAAAACAATGTCCGCCCCTACTTCTGATACTAATTCTAAATCTTTATCAATTTGTCTCGGATAAGCATCGAAATCTTCGTTTGGACCAAATTGTAATGGATTAACAAATACACTCACAACTGTAATATCATTTGTACTAACTGATTCGCGTACCATCGTTAAATGTCCATCATGTAAGGCACCCATTGTTGGGATAAAACCAATCGTTGTTCCTGAGCGTTTGGCTGCTTTAACAATGTGTTGCATCTCTTTTACCGTAGTAATCAGCTTAGTCATTGTTATTAACCTCATTCATAATTTTCTTTTTATACGTATATTCTTCTGATGGAAATGCACCAGATTTAACTTCTTGATCGTATTGCTTTAAACCATCCACACCAACACTAAAATCAGCAAATTGCTTCACAAATTTCGCTTTATGTTCAACACCATAATTTAACATATCGTGATAAACCAATACTTGACCATCTGTACCTTTTCCTGCACCAATACCAATGACTGGAATTGTTAAGTGCTTGCTAATTTCCTCTGCTAAATCATTTGGAATTGCTTCAAGTACTAACGCAACTGCACCAGCTTGTTCTACATTTTTCGCATCTAAAATAAGTTGCTCCGCTGCTTCTTTCGTTGCACCTTGTAATTTATACCCCATAACGCCAACACTTTGAGGTGTTAATCCTAAATGTGCAACAACAGGAATACCAATTGCCGTTGCTTTTTCAATAAATGGTGTAATATGCGCTCCTTCTGCTTTAATTGCATTTGCATTCGTCTCCTGATAAAGCTTTAGAGCATGATTTAAGTCTTGTGTCATAGAGATGCCTACTGCACCAATCGGCATATCAACAACTACAAATGTATTTGGTGCGCCTCTTCTTACTGCACGACCGTGATGAATCATATCTGCTAACGTCACTTGTACGGTACTTTCATAACCTAATACAGTCATACCAAGTGAATCCCCAACAAGAATCATATCAATACCCGCTGCTTCCACTTGTTTAGCACTTGGAAAATCATAAGCTGTTACCATAGAAATTTTAGTTTGCTTTTGTTTCATATCTATTAATTGACTTACTGTTTTCAATGTTATTCAACCTCTTTTTGCAGTATTATTAGAAATAGTATAATGAATCTTTTATAGAAAGGAAAGAAGAAGATGTTATCAGTTGCGATTATCGGCCCAGGCGCTGTCGGTACAACTATTGCCTATGAATTACAACAATCATTGCCTCATACAACGCTTATCGGGAGACACGCCAAAACAATAACATATTATACTGTACCACATGCACCTGCACAAGATATTGTTGTGAAAGGTTATGAAGATGTCACAAACACATTTGATGTTATTATTATTGCGGTCAAAACACATCAACTTGATGCCGTTATTCCTCATTTAACTCATCTTGCACATGAGGACACGCTCATCATTTTAGCCCAAAATGGTTATGGTCAACTCGAACATATTCCATTTAAAAATGTATGCCAAGCAGTTGTCTATATAAGTGGTCAAAAGAAAGGCGATGTTGTTACGCACTTCAGAGATTATCAATTACGTATACAAGATAATGCATTAACACGACAATTTAGAGATTTGGTCCAAGACAGTCAAATCGACATTGTATTAGAAGCAAATATTCAACAAGCTATTTGGTATAAATTGTTAGTTAACTTGGGCATTAATTCTATCACAGCACTCGGGAGACAGACAGTTGCAATCATGCATAATCCTGAAATACGTACACTGTGTAGACAGTTATTACTAGATGGTTGTCGTGTTGCACAGGCAGAGGGGTTAAACTTTTCAGAACAAACTGTCGATACTATTATGACTATATATCAAGGTTATCCCGACGAAATGGGAACGAGCATGTATTACGACATTGTGCATCAGCAACCTCTTGAAGTCGAAGCGATTCAAGGCTTTATTTATCGACGTGCACGTGAACACAATCTTGACACCCCATATCTTGATACTATTTATAGCTTTTTACGCGCTTATCAACAAAATATGTAAGCACATATATAATATAAAAAGACCTTAACGATGCATTTAGAACCACCTGTTCCTAATATCGCTAAGGTCTTTTAATTATATTAGACTATTCAGCTTCTCTAATTTCTTCTGCCACATCTTTATAGTCTATTTTCGCTTTAACAAACGTCTCGTTATTTACCGGGAAATGTTGTTGGAATGTTTCAAAGTTTTGTATCTCAACGACAACGTCATCCACTTCAAAGTCAAGAACATGTCCACCATAAGCTCTTTCATCATCCGCAAAATGTATATGAAAACCAGCAGACCCTACGCCATGAAATAATTCTGGTGTAAAAAATCCAACAATGGCACCACGAATATCTTGTCTTTTTTCCTCAGGTTGTCTGCGTGCTGAATCAATCAAACGTGTATATGGCGGTTGCTGAGCAGGCATCATTCGTACATGCATATGTTTAAATGTGCCATAAATTTTAACAGCCGAAAATAAATTCTCACTTAACATTTCATTTTTAATTTGTGCGAATACATCATCTTGTGATAATTGTTGCAATGGAAATGTCTTACTCGCTTTAAAATTAGTAATCGATGCATACGGTACTTTCTCATCGCCTTTTAATTCTATAAATTCTTTATGCTCGTTAGCATGATATGCCTTCCCGTCTAAAAATATTACTTCGCCATCAGACCCTGTTAACGTTGCAATCCCTAAATTTCCATGTTCTAACAATTCATTAATTGTAGCTGTTCCTTCTAGTAAGCCAGCCATTAACGTACCTAATGTACCATGTTGATACAAGACATTCGTCATTCCAAAACCATCTCCCTATAGTTATTCCTCGTTGTCATGCTCTACTTCGTGCTTAATGCAGAACTACTTTCCTTTATACTCAATGACGCCTCGACATTTCTATTCATGTCACTAAATTTTCACGAGTCATAATACTTTATTCAATTATTATTTTACGCAAAAGTATTGCCTCTATCAATGCTTGCTAAAAAAATGGACCTATCAGTGCCACATTTTACTGCAACACTAATAGATCCTCTTACCATTAATATATTTCTAATTAACACTTAAAATAGGCTTAGTCTTCTAATAAATATTTAATTGAATCAAATGTATCTTCTAATGTTTTAACAGATTTATCGAACAATGCTTGTTCTTCTGCACTTAATGGCATTTCATAAATTTTAACTGCGCCATGTTGGTTAACTAATGTTGGTACACCTAGGTAAACGCCTTTGTGACCACCATATTGACCATCTAATTGTATAGAAACATTTAAGACATTATTTTCATTATTTAAAATGGCTTTTGAAATGCGCATCAATGCTAATGCAATACCATAGTATGTTGACCCTTTAGCTTGGATAATTTCATAAGCAGCGTCACGTGTATTTACATAAATTTCTTCCGCTTTAGCTTCGCTACCAGTTTGTTCTTTTAATGTGTCATATACTGAAATACCTGCTACATTTGCTTGTGACCAAACTGCAAGTTCAGTATCACCATGCTCACCAATAATACTAGCGTCAACACTTGAAGGTGCAACACCAAGTTCTTGGCTAATTAAATATTGTAAACGTGCACTGTCCAATACAGTACCTGAACCGATAACACGTTCTGCTGGTAATCCAGTATATTCTTTTACAAATCTTGTTAAAATGTCTACAGGGTTTGCCGCGATTAAGAAATATCCATCAAAGCCGCTATCCATAACACTCTTAACAATGCTCTTCATAATCTTAGTATTTTTTTCAACTAATTGTAAACGTGTTTCACCTGGCTTTTGAGGTGCACCAGCTGTAATAACAACTAAATCTGCATCTTTACAGTCTTCGTATTCACCTGCTTTCACATCAACTGGTGAAGGACTGTGGACTGTACCATGGTTTAAATCTTGAACATCTGCTTTTACTTTGTCTTTTGCAATGTCAATAATTACAAATTCATCAGCAACACCTTGCGTAACCATTGCAAAGGCATAGCTTGATCCTACAGATCCATCTCCGATTAATACAACCTTTTTACCAAATGTTTTCATAATTATGTCTCCTAACCTAATTGAATTTATTTTACACGTGACTACACGTAAAAATATCTATACTGAAATTAAAGATTAACAATTTTATTTTATTATAATATTATGCTACCAAATTACAAACATAAAACTGAGATGTAAGCGGAGTCAAATTACACTCTAACGCCAATAAATATTGATATCTCAAGCTTTAGCACGTAATTTGAAATTTGTGACAATTTTTAGCATTCTAAAATTGCGTAATGACGCTATTTAAAGGCTTTAACAAACTATTGAGCTTTCTATTTTTTTCATTTTAAAAAGGATGGCTATTCGACTTAAATGACTTACTATATAACCTCCTATTTTCCGCCTTACCCTCATCATATTTGATGCATCTTTTTATAGTCAAAGAATTACATTTCATACAAATTAGCCAATCAGACATAAACATGAAATTGATTTTAAAAATATAATGCGCAAAATTGTTAGAAAATTAGCAAAAAATAGTACTTATTCATTTAATATCTGTTATAATCAGTTTTATCATTTAAAAAATCTATGGATGTTATCAAGACAAGTCATTAATACGTAATATAAAGTTGTGATTTTTCAGAATTTTTAGACAAAATATTGATTATTTGTGCTATGATATAACATATTAAAAAACACCGTATAGAATTGTTTATGAATGTTTGGGAGGAAAGTTTATGGGAAGTTTTTTCAATAAAATAGCACGAAAAGAGGATCCGGCTATCTATCAAAATAAAGATGGTCATTTAAAGCGTACACTACGGGTGCGTGATTTCTTAGCTTTAGGTGTAGGAACAATTGTATCGACATCTATCTTTACGCTACCTGGCATTGTTGCTGCACAACATGCAGGACCGGCCGTTGCGTTATCATTCTTACTCGCTGCTATTGTTGCTGGTTTAGTTGCATTTACTTATGCAGAAATGGCTGCCGCTATGCCATTTGCAGGTTCAGCCTATTCTTGGGTCAATGTATTATTTGGTGAATTTTTTGGATGGGTTGCCGGTTGGGCTCTATTAGCTGAATATTTTATCGCCGTAGCCTTTGTTGCATCAGGATTCTCAGCGAATTTACGCGGACTTGTGAAACCAATTGGCATCGAATTACCTGCAGCATTATCAAATCCATTTGGTACCAATGGCGGTTTTATCGATATTATTGCTGCTATCGTTATTTTATTAACTGCATTATTACTATCACGTGGTATGTCAGAAGCAGCACGTATGGAAAACATTTTAGTTATTTTAAAAGTATTAGCTATTATTTTATTTGTAATCGTAGGTTTAACAGCAATAAATGTTAGTAACTATGTGCCATTTATTCCAGAACACAAAGTAACTGCTACAGGTGACTTTGGTGGATGGCAAGGCATATATGCTGGTGTTTCAATGATTTTCTTAGCGTATATCGGTTTCGATTCTATCGCAGCAAACTCAGCAGAAGCACTTGACCCTCAAAAGACAATGCCTAGAGGTATTCTTGGTTCTTTAAGTGTTGCTATCGTATTATTTATTGCTGTAGCACTAGTGTTAGTTGGTATGTTCCATTACTCACAATACGCAAACAATGCTGAACCTGTTGGTTGGGCTTTACGTCAAAGTGGTCATGGTGTTGTAGCAGCTATTGTTCAAGCTATCTCTGTTATCGGTATGTTTACAGCATTAATTGGTATGATGTTAGCAGGCTCACGTTTACTTTATTCATTTGGACGTGACGGCTTATTACCTTCATGGTTAAGCCACTTAAACGACAAACATTTACCTAATCGCGCACTAGTTATACTTACTATTATTGGTGTTTTAATTGGTTCTATGTTCCCATTCGCATTTTTAGCACAATTAATTTCAGCCGGTACACTTGTTGCATTTATGTTCGTTTCATTAGCAATGTATCGTTTGAGAAAGCGTGAAGGTAAAGATCTACCAATTCCTGCATTTAAATTACCTTTATATCCTGTGTTACCAGCAGTTACATTTGTTTTAGTATTGCTAGTATTCTGGGGATTAGGATTCGAAGCGAAATTATACACTTTAATTTGGTTTATTGTTGGTATCATTCTATATTTAAGTTATGGACTTAGACATTCTAAGAAAAATGACGTAGCTGAATACCACCCACCAAAATAAAAATTAAAAAAATCATTTCCCATCTGATTAACATCCAGATGTGGAAATGATTTTTTATTTTATATTAAGATAATCGCTATTACCAACCTTGTCCAGATATGTCATATTGATCTAAGTTTCCTGCTTCCAAAGCAGTCAGTGCATCTTCTATAGTGTTTAACGCCGTGTCTAATTGCTCATATGTTATTACCAATGGCGGTTGGAATCGCAACACATTTCCAGCTACAGCTATAATAACTACGCCATGCTCAAAGCAGTAATTACATATTTTAAGTGCCGCAATAGCATCACGTGTTTTGAGGTTTTTGTCAGAAACAATATCAATACCAATACTCAGACCTTTACCTCTAACATCGCCTACACTATTGTATTTAGATACCCATTGATCCATTCGTTTCCTAACATATTCCCCTTTTTCCGCACTAGCCTGAAGAAGCGACTGATCTTCAATCATTTGAATTGTGGCTAATGCAGCTTCACAACTAACTGGATTAGCACCTGTTGTAAATAAATGTGCTGGTGCTTCTAAACAATTCATAATCTCTTTGCGTCCAACAATTGCTGACATAGGCATACCACCTGCTAAGGATTTTCCAAAAGTGATTAAATCAGGCGTAAAATTAAAATGCGAGACTGAACTCCATGTACCTGTTCTCCCAAAACCTTGTTGAATATCATCGACAGCGATTAAAATACCATGTTCACGACAAATCTTTTCTAACGCTTCAAAATACCCTGGAACTGGTTCTAAAAGTCCACCATCGCCTTGTATCGTTTCAATAACAATACATGCTACTTCGTCAGCAGGTACATATTTCGCAAACATTTCTTTTAAGGGTGCTAAATATTCTTCTACTGAATTAGCTTGTGGCTGCTCGTACATACCACGATATTTATCTGGAAACGGAATATGATAAAAACCATTCAATAACGGACCATAATGTTTGCGCATATTTAAACTAATAGCTGACATAGACAATGAGCCAAAAGTTGAACCATGATATGCATTAGTGAAACTAATGATATAAGGACGCCCTGTATATGCTCTGGCAAATTTAATGATGCCATCATTTGCGTCTGATCCAGTTAATCCGAAGGTCACTCTTTTTTCAAAATCTCCAGGTGCAATCTCACAAAGCTTCTTAGCTAAACGTACCAACGGTTCATGATACATATATGCTGGTGTATAATGAATAAATTTATCAACTTGTGCCTTTATCGCTTCTGTTACTTCTCTAGGTGCATGACCTACGTTTTGAGAACTCGCACTCGATAACAAATCGATATATGTCTTCCCCTCAATATCAACCAATGTTGCTCCATATCCATGATCAATAACTAACGGATAATATTTAATACGTCCTGGTTTCGCAAAATAATGTTCATCCTCTTGAATTAATTGATGTGCTTTACTCATATACATTCCCCTCCCATTGACAGACCTTATTCACATAATTACCTTCCCTATATCGATAACCACATTCGATTTGATATCACGTGAAAATACCGTCATGCCTCTATGAATACTATCCAATATACTAATAAAATTCAGATTTGTAAATATATTCTGATAATTAAGAATTTTATATCAATCTACTTTGTTTATGCGCATAATTTTGTTCGATTAGGGAATTGTTTACTATATTCCATTTGACTCTGAGGTGATACGAATGCGTTTAAAAGTATTGTTCCATTTCATTGCTGCTATTTTCATATCATTCATGTTGCTATGGATGACCATGTTGTTTGACTTAATAAGCAATCAATCACATTTAAAAGCTTTATTATTGAATTTAGATTTTCTAATTCCTTCTGACAATACACCATATATTCTAGAAATAATATGTCACTTACTAATTGGTAGCGTCATTTATTTTGTATTTGTGTTGCTGTTTCATACTTCTAAAAGGCTTTACTATCTATGTTATATCCCTTTAGTTTTCTTATTTATAGCATTGTATCCCTTTTTAGTATTTATTGCGCAACGTCCAATTTTTCAATTTAGTGTGACAGAATTAATCGGTTGGATTATTACACATATTTTCTTTATGTCATTAATGGCGTTAGTCATACCTAGAATAAAATAATATTTTTAATTAAACTGACAATTATTTTTCACATTTTATACACTTTTCAAGGTTTATGACTTGAGAAATGTTCTCATTTTTATCATACTGGAGGTGTATTGAAAAGTTAAGGAGTGGAAAGTATGAATAAAGAGCAATTAGAAAAAATGAAAAATGGAAAAGGCTTTATTGCCGCATTAGACCAAAGTGGTGGTAGTACACCAAAAGCACTTAAGGAATATGGTGTAAACGAAGATCAATATAGCAATGAAGACGAAATGTTCCAACTTGTTCACGATATGCGTACACGTGTGGTAACTTCACCTTCATTCTCACCAGATAAAATTTTGGGTGCTATTCTTTTCGAACAAACAATGGATCGCGAAGTAGAAGGCAAATACACTGCAGATTACTTAGCTGATAAAGGTGTTGTTCCGTTCTTAAAAGTAGACAAAGGTCTTGCTGAAGAGCAAAATGGTGTTCAATTAATGAAACCAATCGACAACTTAGACAGCTTATTAGATCGTGCAAACGAGCGTCACATTTTTGGTACAAAAATGCGTTCTAATATTTTAGAATTAAATGAACAAGGTATCAAAGACGTTGTTGAACAACAATTTGAAGTCGCTAAACAAATTATTGCTAAAGGGTTAGTGCCAATTATCGAACCAGAAGTTAATATTAACGCAAAAGATAAAGCTGAAATTGAAAAAGTATTAAAAGCTGAGCTTAAAAAAGGTTTAGACAGCTTAAATGCTGATCAATTAGTTATGTTAAAATTAACAATTCCTACTGAAGCTAACTTATACAAAGACTTAGCTGAACATCCAAATGTTGTTCGTATCGTTGTATTATCAGGTGGTTACAGCAGAGAAAAAGCGAACGAATTACTTAAAGATAACGCTGAACTTATCGCAAGCTTCTCACGTGCATTAGCTAGTGATTTAAGAGCTGGACAATCTAAAGAAGAATTCGATAAAGCATTAGGTGACGCTGTAGAATCAATCTACGACGCATCTGTAAACAAAAACTAATTTATACATTAAACGTATTTTTTGATATAAACTACTAAAAAGGACTCATACATGTGCTTTAAAGGCATTGTGTATGAGTCTTTTTGATTAAAGTTGATTTTGCGTATGTATTATAGATTACGCGAAAAAAATCGGACAGCTGAAAAATCTATAAGATTTCTCAGTTGCCCGATTTTAAATATAGCTATTAGAATTTAGTTTTCGTAGTAACCTAATTCTAAGTCTTTTGAAGTTTGTTTACGGATTTTTCTCATTAATTTTTCGTCTTCAATTAATGATTCACCGTATGATGGAATCATTTTCTTGATTTTAGGTGCCCATTCAGTTTTGTATTCAGGGAAGTTACGTTCTAATACTTCTAACGCAACTGAAACTGAAGTTGAAGCCCCTGGTGATTCACCTAATAATGCGATTACAGTGTGGTCTTGTGAGTTAACCACTTCTGTACCGAATTGGATGAATCCTTTACCGTGTTCAGGTGTATCTTTGATAACTTGTACACGTTTACCAGCAGTGTATAATTGCCAATCTTCATTACGTGCTTCTGGATAGAAAGTACGTAAGTGGTTCATACAACCTTCTTTTGTCATAATCACTTGATCAAATGAGTATTTAATTAAAGGTAAGTTTTTAACTGCTGCTGCTAATAAAGTTGTAATGTTGTATGTTTTAACAGACTTGAATAAATCTAAGTTAGAACCATTTTTCAAGAATTTAGGTCCAACATTAGCAAATGGTCCAAATAACAATGTTCTTTGGCCGTCAATGTAACGCGTATCTAAATGAGGTACAGTCATTGGTGGTGTACCAGGTGGCTCTTTACCATAAACTTTGGCATCGTGTTGTTCAATAACTTGTGGGTTTGTACAAGCTAAGAATTGACCACTGATAGGGAATCCACCTAAATGTTTACTTTCAGGGATACCTGTTTTTTGTAATAATGGAATTGCTCCACCGCCAGCACCGATGAATACATAGTCAGTTACTTGTTTGAATTTCTCACCAGTTAGGCGATTTTTAACAGTAACTTCCCATTGACCATTTGATAATTGTTCAAAATCAACAACTTCATGGTTAAATTGCACTGTAGCATTTGGATGTGCTTCAATGCTTTTAGCCATTTTACGTGTTAATTCACCGAAGTTTACATCTGTACCTTCGTCAATTTTACTTGCCGCCATGATACCAGGGTTATCTTCACGGCCTTTCATCATCAATGGAATCCATTTTTTCATTACTTCGATGTCTTCAGTATATTCGATATTATCGAACATAGGGAAAGCTTTCATCGCTTCGTAACGATCTTTTAAGAATTTAACATTGTTTTTACCTCTAACATAACTGATGTGTGGTAATGGATTGATAAATTCTCTTGGGTTCTCGATGCTACCGCTTTTCACTAAGTGACCCCAGAATTGTTTTGAAATTTCAAACTCTTCGTTAATCACTTTCGCTTTTTCGATGTCGATAGAACCATCAGGTTGTAAAACTGTGTAGTTCAACTCACATAATGCTGCATGACCCGTACCAGCATTATTTCTTTCGTTTGAACTTTCAATTGCAGGACGATCCAAGCGTTCGTAAACGTGGATATTCCAGTCTGGCTCAATTTCTTTTAACATTGAACCAAATGTTGTGCTAAGTACACCGGCTCCAATTAAAACGATGTCTTTACTATTAGACTTAGCCATTGGTTTCACCTCTCCAAAAATTGTAAATGTGTATCATCAATATGAAAGTTACATAAAACTGACATATTTCTTTAAAATATCAACGCCATAGATAACTTCCTGTTTTAATTGATACGCTGTAACAAAATACTATAGTTAGTGCTTACATATATATGTTAAAGCAAGCAGTGGTAAATGTAAATTATAATTATTCATTAACTTTGCAATATATTAAATCTTTTATTCATAGAAGATAAATATCAAATCGATCATAATTATTTGACAACAAATAGCTAACGATTGTTTTAATCTACATTTGACTTATAGCATTTTAAACATATACTCTATTTTGATACAATATAAGTGTAAAATCAATCATAAAAAGGAGATTCAATATATGCATCTAAGAAAATCACTTCAATTACCTTTAATATTGAAATTTATTTTGAATCTTGCCCTTATAGGTATTGTAATTATCGTTCTAACACATACTGAGTTTCAACTTAATGTCGGTGATAGTAATGTGTTTTTATTAAACTGGGATATTCGAGGTTTAACATCTTATATTTTCTCATTCTTAATACTGGTTGCGCTTGTTTCTAAACTAATATTAATATTTATAACTAGACGACAAAGAACATCATAAATAAACAAGCAGTCCAGTGCGTATCATCATACCTTACGCATTGGACTGCTTTGCTATGTTTATTGATTGCTATCTTTTTGTTGTTGCCATTTTTCTATTTCAGCATCTCGTAGTTCAACACGACGAATTTTACCTGAGTTTGTTTTTGGTAAGTCGTCAACGAATTCAATCTCTCTTGGATATTTATATGGTGCAACTTCATTTTTAACAAATTGTTGTAGTTCTTTAACTAGCGTATCATCACCCGCAGTATGGTCCTGTAAAATAACGAATGCTTTAACAATATTTCCTCGTATATCATGAGGTTTTGCTACTACAGCACATTCTTTAACGGCTGGATGATTCGTTAACGCATCTTCAACTTCAAAAGGCCCGATCGTATAGCCTGAACTAATAATAATGTCATCTCTACGTCCTTCAAACCAGAAATAACCATCATCATCTACATGAGCTAAGTCACCAGTGATGTAGTATTTACCTGTTTGCGCTTTCGCCGTACGTTCTGGCTCTTTATAATACCCTTTGAAAAGTGCTGGCAAATCAAGTGGTACTGCAATATTCCCTTTCGTATTAGCAGGTACGCTATTCCCTTCATCATCTACTACAGTGACCGAACTACCCGGAATGCCTTTACCCATTGATCCAATCCTTTGTGGTGTATCTTTTAAAAAGCCTATAAGCAAGGTACTTTCAGTCTGGCCATATCCATCTCTTACAGTTAAATTAAAGTATTTCTTGAATTGTTCAACTACTTCTCGATTTAGTGGCTCACCTGCAGAAACGGCACTATGTAAATGCGTTAAGTCATAATCATTTAAGTTCTGTAATTTAGCCATCATACGATATTCTGTCGGTGTACAACATAAAACATTAATTTGATATTTTTGAAGCAATTCTAAGTATGTTTCAGGGCTGAATCTTCCATTAAATACAAAAGCAGTTGCACCTGAACCTAATACAGATAAGAAAGGACTCCATACCCATTTTTGCCAACCTGGTGCTGCTGTTGCCCAAACTAAGTCATCTTCATTAATACATAACCAATGTTTTGGTGCCATTTGTAAATGTGCAAATCCCCATCCATGACAATGTGTAACGGCTTTAGGATTGCCAGTTGTACCAGATGTATATGACAGAATCGCCATATCATCACGCGTCGTATCTGCCATTTCTAGTTTGTTACTTGCGTTTTCTTTTTCAGCTTCAAGTGAAATCCATCCATCTTTTTGACCGGCAATAACAAATTTAGTTAACGCATCATATTCTTTAATTTTTTCAAATTCAACTGTGAATGGCTCTAATGCAATGACTGCATTTATTTCACCGTGTGTGATACGGTATTGTAAATCTTTAGTTCTTAGCATTTCAGAACATGGAATGATTGCAACACCTAATTTTAAAGCAGCAATATATAATTCATACGTCGCAATAGATCGTGGCATCATAATGAGTACTTTATCGCCTTTAGATAAACCGTGCGATGCTAAAACATTACCTACTTTATTAGACTGTTCAATGAGCTGTTGGTAAGTGACTGATATATCTTCGCCTTCAGTATTATGATATAGAATTGCCTTTTTATCTGGTATGTGGCTATATTTTTCGATTTCCGAAATAATGTTATATTTTTCAGGCGCGAATAGAGCTGACTTTTGCATAACTAACTTCCTTTCATACATCCACTTTTCCTGTGATGAACATTATAATTTTATAAATGAATTATATATATCATACGCCTATCTTTACAGAATTTTCAATTAAATAGGGTTAAATACCAAAGTCCTCGACACTACACTTTGACATGACGTAGCATTCAAGGACTTTCAAATGATTGAGGATTGATATCTCGGGCTAGACCATATCAGCTAATTCAATACGAATATTGTATGATAATTCACGATTAATTATTTTTACATCTGCACCTTTCGAAGTGCCACGATGCTTGTGTGTATGCTTGTACTCAGTTGAATTTTGCCAATGATAAAATGCTTGCCTATTTTCCCACAGCGTAATAATGATATAGTGTCTACCAGCTGTTCTAGGTCTTAAAAACCTTAATGCTTTGAACCCATCAACGTTTTTTAAATGCTTATTACGTTGCAAAAATTTTTGCTCAAATGTTTCTTCTTGTCCTTCGTTAATATATAAATGATTTAACACACATAATGAATCATTTGATAAATCATTTATCGCTTCTAGAACATCGTAATATGCAGTGTCATTATTTTTTTGTATTGTGAGACAATCATCCAGTTCTTCTATTACATAACTTCTATATTCATCATAAATGTTCATAATAAATGCCTTCATTTCATTTATATTTTTGGTCATATTACTTTATATCTATTACTAATTCATTCCCGTATTTATTAATTACAATCATAGTTTGGCTTATTTTTAAAAGATAAGACTTTGTAAAAAGTATTAATATTTCATACAAATGGGGACAGGAGTCGCCCGCTATTTTTGTGTCTTCAATTTCATAATCATTATTTAACATTAGTCATGAAAATAGCCGACAACTTCATCTGTGAAATCACCGGCCTTTTATTTTAGCTAACTTTATTTCTGATTTTACGATTTTAATTGATCATACAGAGAAAGTGATCTTTTTACAATTTCTAAAAACTCATGATCTATATTGGACATTTGATGAAAATAAGACAAAATGTTTTCTGTTAGCTTCTCTTGTTTTGGGAATGAATCATCTTCTTTAATCCAAATCGCTAATTCGCCTAATGGTGTTTTATCATCTTTAAATGTTTGTATATATTCGTAAAAGCTCATAGTATTCCTTCTCTCAATTTACTTATATAAATCCTACCACGAAAGCTTTCAAGAAAACACAATTAAATGTCTATTTAGTGAACTTTTTAAGGTTGTACACTCTTTTAATGTCTGCCAATTAGGTCAATTAATCATCACAATGTACAATTAACTCTACTTTCAGTTCATATACTCACACACACCGTTTTTGAACAACACATTAACTTCTCATTTAGATAAAACGCAAAAAAGCCTGGCACCAATACAATAGATGCCAGACTAAGAGTCTACTATATAAATTTATTTAGCGTATGGTTTCACTTCGATTGCACCTTCATTTTCATCATGAACACCATGCTTATAATAATCAATATATTGTGGCTCTAAAGGCTTTCTGCCACGTATAATGTCTGCTGCTTTTTCAGCTAACATTAAAACAGGTGCATGTATATTGCCATTTGTCGTACGTGGCATAGCTGATGCATCAACTACACGTAAATTTTCCATACCGTGGACTTTCATTGTTAACGGGTCAACTACTGCCATTGGATCTGAAGCAGGACCCATTTTAGCACTACAAGATGGGTGTAATGCTGTTTCACCATCTCTACGAACCCAATCAAGAATTTCTTCGTCTGTTTGCACTTCTGGTCCTGGTGAAATTTCTCCACCATTGAATGGATCCATTGCTTTTTGAGATAAAATATTTCTTGCTACACGAATTGCTTCTACCCACTCTTTTTTATCTTCTTCTGTTGATAAATAATTAAAGCGGATACTTGGTTTTTCGAATGGATCTTTAGATTTGATTTTCAAGCTACCACGAGAGTTTGAATACATTGGTCCTACGTGAACTTGATAACCATGTGCGACCGCTGCCTTTTGACCATCATATCTTACAGCTATTGGTAAGAAATGGAACATTAAGTTAGGATAATCAACTTCGTTATTTGAACGTACAAATCCGCCACCTTCAAAATGGTTAGATGCTGCTGCACCTGTACGTGTGAAAATCCATTGTAAACCAATAAATGGCATGCGCTTGATATCTAAGCTTGGCTGTAATGATACAGGTTCCTTACATTTATGTTGAATGTATACCTCTAAGTGATCTTCAAAGTTTTCACCCACACCAGGTAAATGAACACGTGGCTCAATGCCTTTTGATTTTAGGAACTCTGAATCACCGATACCAGATAATTGTAGTAATTGTGGCGTATTGAATGCCCCACCAGACAAAATGACTTCATTAGCATCGATCGTATGTAGTTTGCCATTTTTCTTATACGTAACACCAGTTGCTCTTCTACCTTCATAATGAATTTCAGTAACAAAGGCACGTGTTTCAACGGTTAAGTTTTTACGCTTCATAGCTGGATGTAAATATGCTCTTGAAGCTGACATTCGGCGACCACGATGTACTTGACTATCGAACGGTCCAAAACCTTCTTGTCTAAATCCATTCACATCAGGTGTTTTATGATAGCCTGCTTCAACACCTGCATCAAAGAATGACTGGAATAAAGGATTCGTTGCTGGCCCTCGTTTTAATTTAATTGGTCCATCATGGCCTCTAAATTTATCATAAGGCGCTGCACCGTATGTTTTTTCTAATTTTTTAAAATACGGTAAACAGTGCGCAAAATCCCAAGTTTCCATACCTTCTGGTTCTGCCCAGCCTTCATAGTCCATTGGATTACCACGTTGATAAATCATGCCATTAATCGAACTTGATCCACCTAAAACTTTACCTCGGGCATGTGCTACTTTACGACCGCCCATATGTGGTTCTTCATCTGTTGAATAAATCCAATCGTAAAATTTATTGCCTGAAGGGAACATTAACGCAGCAGGCATTTGGATAAATAAATCCCAAAAATAATCACTGCGACCCGCTTCTAATACTAAGACTTCTTTATCTTTATCTTCACTCAGACGATTACCTAGTACAGAACCTGCACTGCCTCCTCCAATGATGACATAATCATATGATTTATTTTTGTTACTCATCGTTATGACCTCCAAAGTTTGTTGTATTTCAAAGTGAGTATTGCATGAAATATTTGTTAGTGGCTGATTGGTTATCGTTGAATTGCTAAACTTAGCTAACCAAAACACTCGATTTTACTTTTATGATTGTTACTAACAGTCATGAAATAATCTATGATTCATTTTGCGTTTAGTCCAAATTATCAATCAACATATCGCCACTTATACAAAACAAAGTGAGTGTCTTGTGTTCTTACAATGGCACTCACCTTATCTAATTTTTATTTGCTAAACCAATTCACTAATTGTGGATTTGTATTTGTTAAAATGTGTTTTGAAACAAGGTACTCTTCTAAGCCTTCTTTGCCTAATTCTCTACCGATACCTGATTGTTTGTATCCACCCCATGGCGCTTGTGCAAAATATGGATGGAAATCATTAATCCACACCGTTCCAAGTTTCAACTTGTTAGCAACGCGTTGTGCTTTTCCAATATCTTTAGAAAATACAGCACCTGCTAAACCATATATAGAATCATTCGCTAATTGAATCGCTTCTTGTTCAGTTTCAAAGCCTTCTACAGTAACGACAGGTCCGAAAACCTCTTCTTGTACAATACGCATTGACGTATCACAATTTGTAATGACTGTTGGCTCGAAGAATAGACCATCTTTTAAATCGTCTCTATCTGGACGTTTACCACCAACAGCAATTGTTGCGCCTTCTGCTTTAGCTACATCCATATAAGATTCGATTTTATTACGATGTTCTGTTGAAATCACTGGTCCCATTTCAGTATCAGCATCAAAACCATTACCTAATTTGATTTTTTTCACGCGATCAATAAGTGCTTGCTCAAATTTGTCTTTAATACTGTTTTGTACTAATATTCTTGATCCTGCTGAACAAACTTGACCTGCATGGAAATATCCACCATTTAACGCTTGGTCTACCGCCAATTCAAAATCAGCATCATCAAAGATAATGTTTGGATTTTTACCGCCAAGTTCCAAGGCAATATTCGTAACATTATTAGCAGCATTTTTCATAATATGCTTACCAGTCTCAATGCCACCTGTAAATGATACAAGGTCAACCTCTTTATGACCTGACATTACGTCACCAACTTCAGAACCTGCACCTAGAATAAGATTAATTGTTCCTTTAGGGAAACCAACTTCTTCCATTAATTCAAAAACACGTATTGTTGTTAATGGTGTAATTTCACTTGGTTTCATAACTAGTGAACAACCCGTAGCAAGCGCTGGCGCAATTTTCCATGATGCTTGTAATAACGGATAATTCCAAGGTGTAATTTGTGTAACTACACCTACTGGTTCTTTAACAATTTTGCTTTCTGTATCTGGAATTGGTGAATCAATCATTTCGCCACCATCTTTATCTGCTAATCCAGCAAAATACATAAACACATTATGAATATCATCCATATCTGCATATGATTCTTCTAACGTTTTTCCAGTATCTAATGTTTCTAATCGTGCTAACGCTTCGCGATGTTCTTTGATCTTGTCCGCGATGGCACGTACTTTTTTACCTCTTGTTTCAGCAGTTTCTTGCGACCATTCACCAGACTCAAACGCACGTCTTGCAGCTAAGATTGCACGTTCTGCATCCTCTTTTGTCCCTTCAGAAACCGTAAATATCACTTCTTGATTGTAAGGATTGATAATATCTCTTGTATTTTTATTCGCGCTTTCAACCCACTCACCATCAATATATTGACGCTGAGATAAATGTTTTAAAAGTTCCATTCAACAACCTCCGTTAAGTTTGTTAAATTTTTATTTAACGAATTTTACAAACTTATGTTAGCATAGAAATGAAAAATGTGTCAATTTACAAAACAACTCAAGAATTAAGTTTTGTAGATTCGTTAGATTTTTATTTAACGAAACATTTAACTTTAATGCTTTAAATATTTTTAATGTCTTTTTTTAGAAAAGGTTTTATAATGTATTAGTATTTATTTTAACGTGACCAAAATGATGTACGGAGGTGCAATGATGACTCGTTCTCAGAACAAACAGCAACAATTAGAACAAGCAAAAGATATTGTAATTAATTCAATTGGACAGACAATGGATTTGTATGGCACTAATAGAAGTGTAGGAAACTTATATGGCACTATGGTGTTTGAAGGCAGTATGACGCTTGATGAAATGCGTCATCAATTGCAAATGAGCAAACCAAGTATGAGTGCTGGCGTTAAGAAATTGCAGGAATTTGATATTGTTAAACAACAATTTACGAGAGGAAGCCGCAAACAACATTTTATCGCCGAGAAAGACTTTTTCATCTTTTTCCGAAACTTTTTCACTAAAAAATTTCAGCGTGAAATTGACATCAATGTCGAAGCAGTAAAAGATGCTCAGGCTATTATCAATCCATTACTTGAAAGCAGTGATTTAACTGAAGCTGAAACACAAGAGGCACAAAAAATTAAAGTTCAGCTTGATCATACACATGTTTATTACGAATGGTTAGAACAGTTAACCGAAGCGATTGAAAGCGGTGAAATTTTCAAATATTTCCCAATTCCAGAACAGCCTTCTGATTCTGAAAACTAAAATTGACTCAAACAACGACAATAACAACAATATATACTTAAAACAATGCAATAGGTGCACGAAATAAACGGTAATTTCTATCTCAATAAATAGAAATTACCGTTTTTGCTTAATATGACAATCAATTATGGAGTTATAAAATTCAAAATCTTATGCATCATTTATTGAATTATAAATTATCGTCTTGTTCTTCTTCTGATACTTGAACGATTCGCAATGAACGACGTTCAACTTCTTTTAATTTTTCAGCACGCGTTTCAAGTTTAATTCTATCGCGTCCTAAAATGATTAAAAATGATATCATCATGAAAATAAAAATAACAATTAATGGCACACTTGCCAGTATTGAAGCAGTTTTCAATACTTCTAATGCACGTTCGCCACCAACTAGCATCAATGAAAATGGCAATAAGCACAATGCAAATGCCCAGAATAAACGATTGGCACGTAATGGTTCGCCTACCACTTTTTTCTGAGATGCTGCCGCTAAAATATATGAACCCGAATCAAATGTTGTTGCTAAGAATAAGAAAGCAGATACTAAGAATAGTACAATCATCAATGATGGGAATGGTAAATGATGCACCACTTCAATAATGGTTGCCTCTGTACCATGTGTATTTAAATATTGTGTTACATTAAACTGTCCAGAAATTTGTAAATATACAGCATAGTTACCAAAAATACCAAAGAATAATACACATCCAAGCGTTCCATAAATAATTGTTCCTAGCACAACTTCTTTAAGGCGTCGACCTTTTGAAATTCTAGCGATAAATAAACCGATAAATGGCGCATATACTAACCACCATGACCAGTAGAATATTGTCCAGTCTTGTGGGAAATTCGTTTCTTTTCGACCTTTAATACCACCGAACGGTTCTAACCATGTTGCCATATGGAAAAAATCTCTCAACATATTTCCGAACCCTGTCACTGTCGTTTCCATAATAAAAACAGTCGGTCCAATAATAAATATAAAGGCTAAAAGTACAAATGATAGCCAAACGTTGATATCACTTAACTTTTGAATACCTTTTTTCAATCCTGTATACGAACTAATGGCAAATATAACCGTGATTGTTAATAAAATGGCCGAACGTAATATCATATTTTTACCATCTAAACCAGTTAATCTTTCTATGCCTGCAGAAATTAATGGCACACCTAACGCTAGTGATGTTGCCGCACCACCTAGCAATCCAAAGATAAATAAGATATCTACAACTTTACCTACAAATTTATCTGTTTGACCTTTTAAAATCGGACGACAAGCTTGACTAATTTTATATACCGGTTGTTTTTTAACAAACACTAAATAACCAATTGGTAATGCTGGTAAAACGTAAATAGCCCAAGCAATTGGTCCCCAGTGGAACATACCATATTGCGTCGCATATTGGAGTGCTTCATCACTCATACTTTTCGCGCCATTTGGTGGAACTTGATAGTAAAAAGCCCATTCAATAACGCCCCAGTATAAAATATCAGAGCCTATGCCTGCACAAAACAGCATTGCCGCCCATGTAAATGTATTAAATTCTGGTTTATCACTTGCTTTACCAAGTGTGACATTACCATATTTACCAAATGCGATATACATTACAAAGCAAAAAATCGCCAGCCCCATAAATAAATATATCGAACCAATTGAATCAGAAATGGCACTATTAATACCAGTGATGATATCTTCACTTGCTTTTGGAAAAGCCATCATAGGTATAACTGCAAAAAGAAGTACAGCTACTGTCCCTATAAAGGTCGTCCAGTCCATAACTTTCTCTTTTTTCAATTGTGCTCCCCCTAATTATTAATTTTATGAATCCTGTTTCGATTTATCTCAAAATGTAATAATTATATTGATTCACAAAATTGACAATAACTAATATTTAATAATAATGCAAATTTCATACAATTTGAAACTTGGCAATTATTGAATATTTATATAATTTTTCTCGTAATAAACAAAACTTTAATAGCGCTAAAACAGCTGTGTTAAGTTATGATTTAACGAATTTAACAAATTTTACTAGGACGGCATTTAAGAATATTTATACGTTTTTAACGAATATTTATTTATTGTAAAACGCTACCAAAAAGTTAGACTTCCTTCCCACTAAAGTCCCACTTTTCACTTTCAACTTTTTTAAAAAACGGATATGCAACTTTTAGTATTAGTATCAAAATGATTGTTAGGTCATATTCTATCAATATATTTTTCTAAAGAATTGCTTTTATTAACTTTCAATTATGTACCTAACATAAAAAGAAGCCAAGGCAACGGATGTTACCTTGACTTCTAATACATTTTCAACTAACAATATATTCAATCATACGCGCATGCGAGAGTGATTGTTGTACATCTATAATTCGTTGATTTAAAGAACCTTTATATGGTAAATCAGGTTTGAATAAGTGTTGTATAAATAGCCCATCTACTAAAACGTCAATGTATGATAATAACTCTCGACGTTCTGTACAATCATTTGCTAAATATTCATATAAAAATCCAGTCCATACCCAAATTGTCTTTGTATTTCCAAAACGTGCTCGAAATGCTTTGACAAGATTTAATGTAATATCCAAATTACAAAATGGTTCGCCACCTAATAGACTTAGCCCAGATATATAATCATGATCGCAATCATCTAATATTTCTGCTAATATTTCATCAGTGTATTTCTCGCCATATCTGAACTTTTGTGAGGCTTTGTTGTAACATCCAACACAATTAAATGGACATCCAGATACATAAACACTGCATCTTACTCCTTCACCGTCAACAAAGCTATTTGATTCTATTTTAGCAATATAACCTTGTCCTTGTTTAATGTCTAAAAGTGTCATTCTTTAGGCGCTTTCATATGTTTTACTCGTGCGCAAATTTCTTTATGACGGCCTTTAATTACTGGACGTTGAACTGGATTGCCTAAGTAACCACATGTTCGTTTAACGACATCAACTGTTTTAGGATTATCATTGCCACAGTTCGGGCATTTAAATCCTTTTTCAGTTGCTTCAAAATCTCCATCGTAATCACATTCATAACAATGATCAATCGGAATATTTGTACCTAAGTAACCAACTTTGTCATAAGAGTAGTCCCATACCGCTTCTAGTGCTTTCAAATTGTGTTGCAATTTCGGATACTCACAATAGTGAATGAAACCACCACTCGCATAATAAGGATAATCTTTTTCAAAATCTAACTTTTCAAAAGGTGTAACATCTTTACGTACATCATAATGGAAAGAGTTTTGATAATATCCTTTATCTGTAATGTCTTTAATATCTCCAAATCTCTCTTGGTCTAAACGACAAAAACGATCCGTTAGCGATTCACTCGGCGTACTGTAAATACTGAACCAAATGTCATATAATTCTGTCCATTTCATTTGATAACGTTTCATTTCTTTAAGAATTTCAAGCGTAAATGCTTTTGCTTCTTGAGATGTTTCCCAGTCTGGACCATAGAAAACAGTAGCTGTTTCGTATAACCCAATATAGCCCATTGAAATCGTTGCACGTTTGTTTTTAAATAACTCAGCAACATCATCTGTTTCTTTTAATTTATAGTTAAAAGCGCCACTTTTATATAAAATTGGTGCGTTATTCGGTACAGCATCTTTCAAACGATTTATACGATAAAGTAATGCATCATGTAACACATCGATACGTTCATAAAAGATTTCCCAGAATTTCGTCATATTACCGGCAGATTCTAATGCCATTCTAGGTAAATTAAGTGTAACAACACCAAGATTACAACGACCATTATTTTCAAAATGACCTTCCGCATCTTTCCAACTTGGTAAAAATGAACGACAACCCATTGGTGCTTTGAAATCACCTAATATTTCTACGAGTTTGTCATAATTTAAAATATCTGGATACATACGTTTCGTTGAACACTTTAATGCTAGTTGTTTAATGTCATAGTTCGGATCTTGCGGACTAAAGTTGGTTCCTTTTTTTATTGAAAATACAAGTTTTGGGAAAATCGCTGTCGTGCGGTCTTTTCCTAAGCCTTTGATACGAGTATTTAAGATAGCTTGTTGAATTTTGCGACTTAAATGATCTGTGCCTAAGCCGAATCCTAATGTTACAAAAGGTGTCTGTCCATTAGATGTATATAAGGTATTAATTTCATATTCTAAACTTTCAATCGCATCATTGATGTCTTTAGTGACTTGTTGATCAACATAACGATCAATTTCAGATTCTTTGACAAATTGCTTTGCGATATTTCTATGTTGTTCTTCATTATGTCGTGCATATGTACTAAGTAATTCGTCAACGCGGTCAACCGTACAGCCACCATATTGACTGCTAGAAACATTGGCTATAATTTGTACAAGCTGCGCTGATGCAGTTTGTATTGATTTTGGTGAAGTTACATTCGCGTTGCCTATTTCAAATCCATTATGTAGCATATTTTTAGCATCTATTAAACAACAGTTTGTTAACGGTTGGAATGGATGATAATCTAAGTCGTGAAAATGTATGTCCCCTCTTTGATGTGCATCTGCAACGTGCTTTGGTAATAAATGATTTAATGCGTAAGATTTAGAAACGATACCTGCTGTTAAATCTCTCATTGTTGAAAATGTATCACTATCTTTGTTGGCATTTTCGTTAACAATAGCAGGATCTTTAGAAATCAAACCCGTTAATGCTTCTTCGATTTGATTCATTTTACCCCTTCTTCCTATATATTGTGTCTACCCATTACGTTATACCACTATATATAGTATTTTCAAATTTTTATTAGTCTGTTAACTAAAACGTCACAAAGTTATTAACATTTAGTGAAATTCATATTTCCACACAATTATTTCATTAATTTTTAAAATTGTTTAAAGATTCGTCCGTCATTTCGACATGTTTATGCAACTATTATTTCATTTTGTAACGGGACCATAGTTTCTATTTTTTTCATACTTAAATCGTCACAATACCCATCAACATTGCAATTACTAACATAACGATGGCGAATCCCCAAATCCAAAAGAATGCATACTTAATATACGTGCCCATATTTGCCTCTGCTAAACCAATTGCCAACCATAAGGCTGGTGAAAATGGGCTGACAAATGTACCTATAATATTCCCTATGACCATTGAATAAGCTGTTGATACAGACGGTACACCAAATTGCCCTGCTGTTTGTTCGACGATCGGTAACACAGCAAAATAATAAGCGTCTGTGCTAGTTAGTAAATCTAATGGTACGCCAAGTAAACCTACAATAATATGCAAGTATGGTCCTACTTCTGCAGGAATCACTTTGATTAAATTCGTCGCAATCGCTTTAAGCATACCGGTTTCATTTAGTACACCTAAAAACATACCTGCTGCAATAATCACTGCAGCCATCATTAATGCATTCGGCGCATGCGCTCTTAATCGCTCCATTTGTTCATCCACTGATTTAAAATTAATAACAAGCGCCAACGAGACACCTATCATGAATGCAAATTCAGGTGGCGCAATATTTATTAACATCGCTAGAATAACAGCTAAAGTTAAAGCTGTATTCACCCATTTTATCCATGGTTTTGTTCGTGCACGTCCTTTTACAGGAAACCTTACATCTTGATCTCGTTCATATACTTCAACTAATTTATGTACATCTATATCTTGTGTTTGAGGTAATTCATTGCTAGCAATTGCTTTTTTGATACGTTTTTGTTCTTTAAATCCAAGATATACCGCAAACAACATAACAAGAATGAATCCTATTATTTGAATAGGAATTAATCCATACCATAATTCATTGACACTTTTGGCTTTTAACACTGCAGCTACACGTGCCATTGGACCTCCCCAAGGTACCATGTTCATAATCGCAGCACTTAATGCTAATAGTAAAATCAATAAATATTTATTCATATTTAACGCTTTATATAAAGGTAATAATGCAGGAATAGAAAGCAAAAATGTTACCGCACCGGCACCATCTAATTGGGCTATTGTGCCAATTAAAGCTGTCATTGCACAGACAATAACGACATTGCCTCGTGTCATTAATATTAAGCGTTTGACAAGCGGCTTGAATAAACCACTATCGTTCATGATGCCAAAGAAAATAATGGCAAAGATAAACATAATAACAACGTTGATGACTTGATCTAACCCTTTAGCAAAAAATCCAACCAAATCTGTCACACTATATCCTAAAATCATTGCCCCTAAGCAAGGTATGATTGTCATACCTACAACAGGATTTATTTTTTTGGCAATGAGTAAACCTACAATTGAAATAATAATAATGAGCCCCATTACTGTTAACCATAAATTATCACTACTCATATTATTTTCTCCCTCCATTAAATATAAAATTCACATAATCCCCCTCTTTAACTTAAATATTATAATTAATATAATTTTTTATATTTAAGTTATCTCATTTTATCAAAAAAATCTTTTTTGCGTAATAGTTAATTCGGATATCTAATTTTTATGCAGTGTCTCTAATGACTATTTGAATCCAATTGACTAATTTGAATCTTTTCATAAGTATCATTTTTAATAGCAATGGTTGAATTCTCGGTTCTATTACACAAAAAAACTGGCTAAAATTAGCTATTATTCATAGCAACTTCAACCAGTTTTTCTAATAACCTATATATTTATTAAGATTTTTCAAATCGTCTATTTCTCTATGTTAGAAATCATCTTACATATGTTTATCATCTTCGCTTAGAAATTATTAGTGTGCATCCCATCTTCATTTACAAACAGACATGTTATTACTTCAAGACTGCCTTTAGACGGCACACAGTTATTATTTTTTATCTAACCATGCCAAAAATTGAGCTTGTTTAGTATCGTTTAAAAATTCTTTCGTCACTATTTGTGATAACAATTGCTGCTTTTCGCTGTGATTCATATCAAGTACTTTTATTTTCTGTCGGCAAGTATATAAAAAGTCGATATACGAACTGTATGATGGTGGATATAACGCCTCAAGCTCTGCCATAATTGATTTTGTCAACTTAGGACTCGCACCATCAGTTGATACACTGATAGTTAGCTTGTCGCGGTGTAGTGCACTTGGAAATACAACATTGCCATTTGATGCATCTCCAACATTATTAAAAAGGGCATGCTCAGGTAAGGCTTGTTTTACCGCTTCATTGACACGTGGCTCATTGGTTGCTGCAATGACTAGATACGCGTCTACAATATCGCTTGGTTCAAATTCTTTTTCTTTCCATATGACGACACCTTTATCTACCATATTTTGAAGTTTTTCAGTGATTTCAGGACTGATAACCATTATATGTTCAATATATTGACTTAATGTTTGTGCCCGACGACTTGCAACGACGCCTCCACCAACTATGATGACATTTTTATTTGTTAAATCTATCATTAATGGCATATTCATGTTGAGCAACATCCTTTATATAATTTTACATCATTACACCTTAAAATATTTAACACCAATCGCTAATAAACATCACGTTGATAGCGTTGTTGTTGTTTCATTTGTCGCAATAATAACTCTGCTTCTTCTTGAGAAATATGACGTTCTTTTACCAATACATCTTTAATGGCTTGATGGACATCTTTCGCCATACATTTTTCATCGCCACAAATATAGATTGCTGCGCCTTGCTCAATCCATTCATTGAAACGTTCACTTTCTTCCATTATACGATGCTGTACATATTCTTTATGTTCTTGGTCTCTTGAAAATGCTAAATCTACGCGTGTTAAGTTTCCATTTTCAAGCCATTCTTCTATTTCTTCTTCATATAAAAAGTCAGAACTACGGTGTTGATCACCAAAGAACAACCATGTTTTTCCAGTCATACCAAGTTCTTCACGTTCTTGTAAATATGCTCTAAAAGGAGCAATTCCAGTACCTGGTCCAATCATAATAACCGGTATATCTTGCTTCATCGGAAATTTGAAGTTCGGATTTTTCTTCAAATAAATTGGTACTATATCGCCTGGTTTAATACGCTCAGCAAAATGAACCGAGCATACACCTTTTCTCTCACGTCCATGTGCTTGATAACGAACCGTACCAACGGTAATATGCACTTCATCTGGCGTTGCCATAAAACTACTAGAAATCGAATACTCTCTTGGTGGTAATTTTCTAAGGATTTGATACATATTCTCAGGCTGTAATTCTATAGTTGGAAAATCTGTTATTAAATCTATAAAGTCCCGATTTATAACATATTCACGCGCCCATGACTCATCTTGAATACGTTCAGATAATTCTTCATTGTCAAAATAGATATCTGCATTTTTCAATAATGGCAATGTTAATTTAGTAAATTCAAAATGTGATGTTAGTGCTTCAACAATAGGAACTGTATCACCATGATCATTAATTGGCACCGGAGATTGTGGATCCCAACCTAACATGGATATTAGTTTTTCAACCAATTCAGGGTCGTTTTGCGGTAATGCTACTATACAATCTCCTGGTTCATATGATTCACTAAAATCATCAAGTAAAAATTCTATATGTCGTGTTTCTTTATTTGAATCGGTACCATTTAAATTGATATTCGCTAATACTTCTGCTTGGTATGGATTCGATTTGGAATATTTCTTTTCTTTGGCAGACTTAATTGATTCACTTATCACCGATTCACTTTGAATACCTTCTGATGTGGTATCAATAATATTAATGATGTCTGCCATCCACTTTTCTGCGTCTTCTTCATAATCAATATCACAATCTACACGCTTACATATACGCTCAGCGCCTAGATTTTCTAGTAAAGCATCTACATCTTTACCTGCTTGACAGAAAAATTCATATGTTTGATCACCTAAAGCTAGTACTGAATATCTCACATGATTTAAATTAGGTGCGTTATCGTCTTCTAAAAATTCAAAGAAATCCCATGCATTATCAGGCGGTTCTCCTTCACCATGAGTAGACGTAATAATAAATAAATCTTCTAACTGTGCGATGTTTGTCGTATCATATTCATCCATTGACATCAAAACAACTTGATGTCCGATATCACTTAAACGTTCTGAAAAAATTTCAGCTAAACGCATGGCATTACCTGATTCAGAACCATATAGCACTGTGACATGCCGCTGATTAGCTTCGATATGTGGCTCTTTATTTTGTAACATATACGTTGTTGAAGTTGCTTGTTCTTCTGATATTTGTGATTGTTGCCACACTTCTGTCTCTAATTGTTGTTGATTACTATCACTTGTCGTATCGTTACTATTAGCTAGTAAAAAACCACTAAGCCACTGTTGTTGGCTCTCTGTTAATGTTTGCAGCAGATTGTTAATCTCTGTGACTTGTTTTTCTGTAAATGGACTATTAGATGTATTTAATTTCAAATATTTTCACCTCAATAAACTTGAAATAGATGATTGACTCATTTTTTATCGATAGTTCAGTCAATTTTTTAATATGTATGGTATAAATTAAAACAAACTTGAGTTGTGTCTGATAGTTATACTTACAAATATTTACAACCTTCATGTTGCTTGAATGACATTATCAGTAATTCAGACAAAACTTTGATTATGTCGTGTCAGTTATTAATGCATACAGTAATGCATCGTTGTTATTTTTTATTTATTTACTATTTATTATGTACCAAATCAGCCTTTCAGTAAAATAGGTCAAATTACTGATTTTCTAAATATAAAATGCCTCCTAATGACATACTATTAGTACATCATTAAGAGGCTCTTGTGTTATTTGCATACTAAGCGCTCAATTTTAAATTTAAGATGAAGATTCTTGCAATAATATTTCTATATTTGTCGATATATCCAATGGATCTTCCATTGGCAAGAATCGATTTACAACATTGCCTTGTCGATCGATTATAAATTTTGTGAAATTCCATTTTATTGGGGACCCAAAGATTCCTGGTTGTTCATTCTTTAAATGCGTAAATAACGGATGTTCATCGTTCCCGTTCACAGATATTTTAGCTAGCACTGGAAATGTAACACCAAATTTCTCACGACTAATTTTCAAGATTTCTTCATTAGAACCTGGTTGTCGATTGTCAAAATTATTATTCGGAAAACTCAACACTACAAACCCACGATCCTTATATTTTTGAAACAAAGTCTCTAGTTTTTTCAATTGTTCGCTATATATACATTCTGTTGCAGTATTAACAACTAAAATCACTTTACCTCTAAATGCTTCTAATTTATAAGTTAAGCCTTTATAATCACTTACTTCGATATCATACACATTTCTATTATTCATAAGACACCCCTACACAGCCTTTTTTATATTGAATATGTTCTTTTTAGAATGTTCTGATAAAATAAGTGCGCGTTTATACCGCGAACACACATTATATAGCGTGATACATTTTTCGAGCACACGATAAATAATGTTCGAGTTTATGTTGTTGCTCAACCTATCCGATTTACCGTCTTTTTTCACCTGTCTTACTTTATTAAAATAATCACATTGTATAGCTGTATTAGTCCAGCTACAATATCTTTCGTTATAACCCCTCATTATAATCATCCTTATTTTCTATTTTTAAAAAGACAATTAGACCGCTCTTTAAACTATAGATTAATACTTAAGTTAAACTCATACATACTGATACCATACGTTAAATCTAACAATTTAAAATTCGTTATAACTATGGATTAAAGAGCTGCCCAACTCATATAATCCTTAAAAACTTCACATGTGATTGTTTATTAAGCCCTCCTTTATCTTATTAAATATCCTTATAACCCTTTTAAAATTAAACTGACACACTCATACATAGTTACACGCGACGATAAACGTCATATTATTGCATATCATTAAAACAAGTCACTTTGTATCGTGTGCGACCGAATACATATTAAATCATCAATAATGATTATTCAATTATTAAAAATAAAAACGAACATTCTATATAGAGTTTCCACTTATTGTTTTTTCAGCATTGTCTTCATTACTTAACATTCGTGTTTGTAAGTAATATTGACCACCAATATTTAGACACTTTATAAGTATGCCAATCATCATTTTTAATCATATTATTTTTCATATTGATATTTCTATTCATATATTTCTGATTGTATATTTAGATATAATCATTTGTTATTGGAAAATATATGAAACAAATTTGACTCATCTTTTTCAATATCTAAATGACACGATGCATGATTTTTGAATTTTGTAATTAATTTACTTTAACTTCCTTTTAAATTAGACTGAATTGTTACAATTTTCAAACATTTTAATGTGTAAATCATTGGCAAAATATACGAATTGCATTTAAATCGTCAATTTACATATATTTTTGCGTAGTAATCAATCGTTATCATTGTTATTTATCGTTACATTAATTCGAGTATCAGTATGTATTTCGGGCTTCGTTTGATAACGACATTTCTTTGTGACATCGCTTCATCAGTGTAACAACAAATACAATGATTTCGTGATGTTAGTTACCCATTTTATGTGTTGCATAAAATATGTTGTTATAAAACATTTTAAATCATTTTATATAAACAAGCTATATATTTTTGATATTTCCAAAATATCACTTGTTATATTAAAAACCGACAAGACATTTTATCTTATCGGTTAAAATTTGTTATTGTTATTTGTAATGTTTTTAGGTTTCTTTTTAATATAATATATTTCAGTGAAAATACATGATTGATTGTGATTTCACTGAAACATGGTTAATTACGTTGTTGATGAATAACTTTAGCATAAATATAGGAAGTTATTTTGTACATCGCCATATATAGAAACGAAATTATAATGACAGTTAGTACGTAACTTGTTAAAAATATATGATGGTTATTAATACCTATCATATTTAGTAACGTATATACAATGTTACTAGAAATTAATGTATGAATCAGTGCTACTGTTATTGGTATTCCGAACAAGAAAGTCATTTGATTTCGTGTTATCTTTGCTATTCTTCCATTATCTAAACCAAGTTTTTTCATAATGTCATAATTGTGCTGATTTGCATAGGCTTCTGAAACTTGTTTATAGTACATCATTAGAAATATTCCAATGACAAGTACAATTGATACTACGCCACCTACAAATATTAGTCCACCTGTCAGACGATCCCAAATCATTAGCATTTCTGATTTAGAATTTATTGACGCATCGTATTTTTTTCGATAGCTTTTGTATTTGTGATGTTGTTAATTTCGTCTTTCCAGATACATTAAAGTTTATCGATATTGTCGACTTCTTTTGTTCATGTGCATAAAATCCTTTTACTTTTTGTAATTGATTGTTATCTTTAACAATTAAAACCATACTATCTTGAATCATCATCAAATTTAACGCATGTGCGTCAAGTTGTTTCACTTTAAAGACTTCATTATTAAGACCGACCTTAGACTGCTTTTTAAAAATAGGTACATTCGTAATCATACCTATACTTTGATTGTCTAAGTGTAATTTGTTTTGGTGATATCGATTATAATCTTGCACAGTAAGTGCTGTGATCATTACTGATTGCTTAGAAAATATCGAGCCTTCATTACCAATGAAGTCTATTGGAATATCATCACTAGCCTGTTTTAACTTGTAATAAGCACGATTCTTTTCTAAAGAAGCTCTAAATAATGTCGTTTCATATACTTTGAAGTCTTTTGCATTAACCGAACCCTGTATATCACGTTTAATATTCTCAATCGTTTGTTGACGTTCTATGTGTGACTTAGAATTGTCGTTAAACGACAAATCATAATCATTCGTAATCAATTTCATAATGGTATGATTCATATCGCGATAGGTTGTTAATGTCATTGTGAGCGTTACAATCAAAAATGTACACAGCAAAGTGATTGTTGCAAGACTGACTGCATTCATTTTAAGACGTACACGCATCCCAACTACCACAAAAAAATACCGTGGATGATAGTAAACTTTTGATGCCTGCTGCAATATACTAATAATTATTTCACTTATACCTACAAAAAATGCATAAGTACCGATAATAACTAATCCTATGACAATCCATATTTTAAAAAAGGCACCAAACGTCGTATCTTGTTGTAATGCAATAAAGTAGCCTAAATATAGTGCTGCGCTTCCTATAACAATTAAAACGTAACGCAACCATCGTGATATGACACTGGAATCGGAACGATGTTGATAAGTTATCGGTCGTTGAAAATTAATACTGAACAAGTTGAATATAAGTAGCATGCCCATTAATACAGCAATGATAATCAAAGTAATAAACATCGCTACAGAGTCAAATGGATAATACCTTAACGTTGCAACTTCAATGCCCATTATTTTCTGTATAAACAAGAAAAATATCGCACCAAGTAAGTATCCGCCGGCAATACTAACGACTGAAATTATTATAAATTGTAAGATAGTTTCCATCACTACAATTAAACGCATACTTTTCTTGGTCATACCCAATGTCATAAAAATGCTAAACTCTTTTCGTCTTTGTGACATCATAAAGTGATTTGCATAGAAAATAAAAATAAAAGTTAAAAGCGCCATAAAAAAATTAGCTATGATAATAAATGGTACTAGGAAGTCATTCTTCTGTTTTATGTAGCTATTTAACCCAATTGACACAAGCGTATATTCAATCATGAATAGTACACTTACCGCTAAAATGAATGGAATGATTACAAGTCGCTGCGTGATAAATTGACGTCGCATTATGTGCCATAACAATCTTAACTTCATATATTGACACTTCCTCCATTCACAAGTGCTAAGCTGTCTGTTATTCGTTGTTGAAAAGCTAATTGACTTTCTTCACCACGATATATTTCATGATATAGACGCCCATCTTTAATAAAAATGACACGCTCTGCATAAGACGCATCGATATTTGAATGAGTTACCATTAAAATTGTCTGTTCCAATTGATGAATCTCTTGAAATAACATCATCAATGCCTTTGATGTTTTTGAATCAAGTGCACCTGTAGGTTCATCGGCTAGTAAAATCGTCGGTTTAGTAACTAATGCACGTGCAATGGCAATGCGTTGCTTCTGACCCCCTGAGATTTCAGAAGGATATTTGTTTAAAAATCCCTCTAAATGTAATTGTACTGTCAACTGATGTACCCTTTGTTCTATATCTTTTCGTTTAGCACCAGCTAAAATTAATGGCATCATTATATTTTCTTTATTCGTCATTGTTGGTAAAAGATTAAAATCTTGAAAAACAAAACCTACCATTTGTTGACGATACAATGCTTTACTTTTATTTTTCATATTATTTAAATGTGTGCCATCCACAATAATGTCACCTTCAGTTAGTCCATCAAAAGAAGCAATTAAATTTAGTAGTGTAGACTTCCCTGACCCAGACTCACCCATAATTGCAACAAATTCACCAGCTCCAACTGATAAATTCATTTGATTAAGTGCTGTCGTAGCATTCAAACCTTTACCATAAACCTTTTTTACATGTTTCACTTCTAGCAACATGGCATGCACCTCATTTCTTTGTTAGTTCTATATTAAAACAAAAAAATACTAATAACATTTAAATTAGTGAAAAAATGTTACTAGTATGCTTACAATATTGAAAGTTTTTATTCATCTGGAAATTGAATCGTAAATGTTGTACCCTCATTTTGTTTAGATACGACTGAAACAGGATGGTTTGTGTGAGTTGAAATTTGTTTTACGATAAATAAACCAATCCCACTTGAGTTACTTTGGCGCTGGCCATTATAACCTGAATAGCCCTTATCAAATATTTTAGGCAAGTCCGCTTCACTAATACCAACACCATTATCTTTTACGTATAATTGATTGGATTGCTCATCAAATTCAATCCATATATCTTTACCTCTCGCATACTTAAGTGCATTATTTATTAATTGTTCTATCATTAAAGAGGTCCATCTAACGTCAGTTAATACTTCGTGATGACAAGGTTCATAATGGATTTTTGTTTTTTGATCAATAAACTGTATTGAATATTTCATAATAATTGGGCGAATGATATTGTTAATCGAAATTTTAGTGACAGAAATATCAGAAGTTTCATTTAATAACTTTAAATAACTAAGTGCTAAACTTGTATAGTTATCAATTTGAATAACCTCTTGACGAACACGATTCACAACATTAGGCTCATCTCTTTCAAGTAACAGTTGTGCTGCAGTAATGGGTGTTTTCATTTGATGTACCCATGTTAAAAAGTAGCTCTCTACATCATTTTTATATTCAATTTGTTCATTTTTAAGCTGATACAACGCATTTTCTAAGTTTTCAATTTGTTGTTGTTGGCTTATAGTTTTTACAAAACTTAAATATTTAATACCTATGAATATGAGTAATAATAATAAAATAACGCCAAGTGCTAGTAAATATGCTTCTAATGGCAAATGATACAGGTAAAACATTAAGCCAAATAAAGCAAAAATAACTATGACTATTGCTATTTCCTGAGTAATACTTTTAAGAAAGGTCATTGCATTCACCCTATACTTTATATCCGACATTTTTCTTTGTAATGATAAAATCATTAACGCCAATAGTATTTAATTTTTTACGCAGGCGCGTCATGTTAACAGCTAATGTGTTATCATCTATGAAGTTTTCTGATTCCCAACATTTTTCAATTAAAGCAGTTCTACTTACATATTTATCTTCATTTTGAAATAATAACTTTAATATTTGTAATTCAGTCAAAGATAGCTGTATGCTTTGTTCTTGATACACGACTTTTGCTTCATCTAATATTAATGTACAACCTTTAACCGTCATCGAATCATTAGCTACTGACAAGTCATAAGTTCGTCTCAATAATGCTTGAATTTTGGCAATCGTTAATGACAAATTAAATGGTTTTTCGATAAAATCATCTCCCCCCATTTGTATTGCCATAATTTGGTCCATATTATCAATACGGGAACTAATAAATATAATTGGCACATTAGATGTTTTTCGGATTTCTTGACACCAATGAAAACCATTTAACGTTGGCAAATTAATATCTAGCAATACAAGCTGAGGTTGATGTTGGTTAAAGATAGACAGTATATCATCAAATTGTTCAACGACAATAACACCGTAATTCCATTTTTTAAGTTCAGATGCTAAACTTTCTGCTATAACAAAATCATCTTCAACAATTAATATTTTCATCTATAATCTTCTTCCTTCAATTGAATTATCCTTTGTCATCTTTTTGTTCTTTAGCCTGCTGCAATGACGGCTCTTGATTTGAACTTTCCGTATCATTTGTATTTTGATTTAGTGTATTTGCTTTTTCTTTCTCGAGTTGCTTTTTCTTCGTACGTTTACGCTCTTCTAAAATAGACAACACTATAAAGAATATGATTAATAATGGAGATAACATTACTAGTATCATTTTTCCACCTCAAATTATATTTAATTCTATATTTTCACACGCTTCTATTCTAACGCTTTCTATAACAAATTGTCATATATATTCATTTTTTGTTATTCTAAATCACTCTGTTTACATATTTTTAACTAAAACTACATAATTGCTCAAAATTCCTCTTTTACACTGAAGACATAGTCATATACTCAGGAGGATGTCTTATGTTATCAGTTAAAAAAGCCACAAAATTTGCAGTTGCTAACCTTATTATCGTGTCAACAGTTTTCAGTTCTGTCACACCTGCAATTGCGCAATCCGATAAAAGTTCTAAAGATGAAAGTTTCGCGGTTGGTAATACTAAAAATCCAAAAAATGTTATCTTTTTAGTTGGCGATGGCATGGGTCCATCATTTAACACAGCTTATCGTTATTATAAAAATGATCCGCATGCTAAAGAAATGACCCCTACTGCTTTTGATTCATATTTAAAAGGCACAAATCGTACATATTCAAATGACCCAAAACAGAATATTACTGATTCTGCAGCTGGCGGAACAGCCTTTAGTTCTGGTCATAAGACATATAATGGTGCCATCGGTGTTGACAGTAACAAGCAGAAAGTAAAGACGGTGCTTGAACGTGCAAAAGAAAAAGGTAAGTCGACTGGTCTTGTTTCAACAGCTGAATTAACAGATGCAACACCAGCAGCATATGCTGCACACGTGACTTCTAGAGATGATAAAAACGAAATCGCTAAACAATTTTATAAAGATAAAATCAACGGAAAGCATAAAGTTGATGTTTTATTAGGCGGTGGCGCTAAATATTTCGGTAAAAGTAATGGCAATTTAGATAAAAAATTCAAAAAAGATGGTTATGATCTTGCCACGAACAGTAAGGAGTTATCAAAATCTGATAAAGATAAAGTTCTTGGTTTGTTTGCAGATAAAAATATGCCACTTGCAATAGATGCTTCTAAAGACGAACCATCATTAGCTGATATGCAACAAAGTGCACTTAATAAGCTTGAGCGTAATAAAAAAGGTTTCTTTTTAATGGTCGAAGGTGCTTCTATAGATAAATCAGCGCATTCCAACGATATTACAGGCGTTATGTCTGAAATGGAAGGTTTTGAAAAAGCATTCGATGACGCCATTCAATATGCTAAGAAGCATAAAGATACACTTGTCGTTGCAACAGCAGATCACTCTACTGGTGGTCTAACAATTGGTAAAGATAAAGGATACGAATGGAATCCTCAACCGATTAAATCGATGAAACACTCTGGATCATATATGACAGAAAAAATGGCTAAAGGTGAAGACCCTGAAAAAGTTATTAATGAAGGTTATGGCTTTGAATTTTCACAAGATGATATGAAAAAGGTTAAAAAAGAGAATAAAAAGCTAAAAAGACTACTTAAAAAAGAAAAAGACGAAAAATCCGCAGAAGTAGAAAAACAAACAAAAGCCTTACAACACGCAATTCAGAAGCCAGTAAATGATAAATCTTATACAGGGTGGACTTCCGATGGACATACAGGCGAGGATGTTAATACCTACGCTTATGGACCTAGATCAGAATCATTTAGTGGTAATATCGAAAATACAGAAAGCGCAAAAATAATATTTGATATATTCAAGTAAAGCATAAAAAAATTCCCGAGCACTACAACAAGGTGTTCGGGAATTTTTTATGGTTTAATTTAGTACTCAATGTTAGGTGCTTGGTTAACACGTTCTTGGTATTTTTTAAATGCGAAGTATAAACCGCCAACTAATGTTAAAATAACTGCTAATTTTTTCATCATTCAAACTCCTTTCTAAGATGTGTTGAAACTGAGTTCAATTAAATTATATGTTTTTATTATACACTTTTTGACATATTTTTTAAATTTAAGAATGCGAAGATTTTTAACATTTCTGATGCTAGCTTTCTTTTTCATCTTTCAAATGCTTAATAAAATCAAAGCCAGGTCGCCCTTTAGCCAATGCTTCCATCACATCATACCAATCCGAACCGACTTGTTGATATATATTTTGCAATAATTCATCTTGCGCCTTGTTCAATTCAGCAATGAGTTGATTGCCTTTATCCGTCGAATATAATTTTTTGACACGTCGATCAGTCTCTAAAATTTTTTCAATAATGAGACCTTGCTCTTTTAATTTTTGAAGTGTTGCATGTGATCCTTGTTTAGAAATTTCTAATATTTCTAGTAATGATTTAATAGTAATACCAGGTAATTTATTGATAAAAAACAAAAAACGATGATGCTGACGACTCATACCATACTTCTCTATAATTTCATCAGCGGTAGTAATAAACGTTTTATATGCAAAATAAAACAACATATGCTCATAATCGTTTTTATTGGTCGACATGATGATGACTCCTTTCAAAGCGTTAACCTCATTATAATAAAATTTATAATGTAAGTCATACAAATGATGATAAAACTATAAGCTAAATCTAAGTTTCACGAGAAACATTTTTGTGTATCAGCAAATTGCGCCAATCATATTAATACAAATTTAATTTAAACACTCAGAAATGTTAGTCGTGCGTAAATAGTTTGTATCACTCACTCTGTGTATTTAATGCAGTCACATATTTTCCAGGAAATAATTAATCATTCACCATCCATGTTATAGCACGCTTAATCGCTTGGTCCCAATATGCATAATCATGATCTCCTGGTCCATCTTCAAATTGATAAGGAACATTTTTGCGTGATAAATAATCGATAAAATCTAAGTTGTCTTGATATAAAAAGTCTTGTTTCCCACACATAATGAGCAATTTTGGAATTTGTTTATCTTCAGCTACAGCTTTGTCTAGCAAGTAATACGGATCATGTTCAGTTCCTTTAACACTTGAAAGATTGCCAATTATGGCTTCTTTTGAAAAATCATTCCACTCTAGATCCATTAAATTTTGCGCTTCAAATACAGCAGATAATGGTACAGCTTTGGCAAATTTATCCCCTTGTGTTAATGCAAATTTAATTGTGCCATATCCTCCCATAGAGTGACCTGCAATAAAATTGTCATCACGCTTTTTGGAAAGTGGAAATATTTGATGAACATAATCATATACTTCCAAAATATAATCATAATAGCTATGACCATATGCCATGTTAGCATATGCGCTATGATCCACATTGGGCATAATCACAGCTAATTTGTGTTCATTCGCATACCTTTCTATGCTTGTATATCTCATATATGTCGTTTCATCACTTGATAATCCATGTAACAACATTAAAGTTTTTAATGGTTTAGCAGTTGTATCGTTATTAAAGAAGCTTTGATCTTCCGGTAAAATGACTGTCAAATTTTGATGCATACCAATTGTTGGTGAATGATAGTTTAATGAAATATAAGCCATACGTCATGACCCCTTTCTAATTCTACTTTATCAACATTTTACGCTTAAACAATTCACTTTAAAATCATTTTCAACAAAAAAACCGAATACAAATGTATTCGGCCTAAAAAAGTATTTACGCTTTTTCTTTATGATCTTGCTTGCGTTTTCTAAACAATAGTAATGATCCTAATAATGCCATCATTGCACCAAATAAAGTTGCATTTGTGTTTTCGCTCTTATCTCCTGTTTCTGGTAAAGCATCAGTTTTGTGTTGTTTTGATGCCTTATTAGAATGGTTTACTTCACCTTTAGGATTTGATGGTGCTTTCTGTTCATTATTTGGTGGTGTAACTCTTGAATCAGAGTCGCTATCTGAGTCCGAATCGCTATCTGAATCTGAATCGCTGTCTGAATCCGAATCACTGTCTGAGTCTGAATCACTATCTGAATCTGAGTCACTGTCTGAGTCTGAATCGCTGTCTGAATCTGACTCGCTATCTGAATCGGAGTCGCTATCTGAGTCCGAATCGCTATCTGAATCGGACTCACTGTCTGAGTCTGAATCACTATCTGAGTCTGAGTCACTGTCTGAGTCTGAATCGCTATCTGAATCTGACTCACTGTCTGAGTCTGAATCGCTGTCTGAATCTGAATCACTATCTGAGTCTGAATCACTATCTGAATCTGAGTCGCTGTCTGAATCTGAGTCGCTGTCTGAATCTGAGTCACTATCTGAGTCTGAATCACTATCTGAATCTGAGTCGCTGTCTGAATCCGAATCGCTGTCTGAATCTGAATCGCTGTCTAAATCCGAATCGCTATCTGAATCTGAGTCACTGTCTGAGTCCGAATCGCTGTCTAAATCCGAATCGCTGTCTGAATCTGAGTCACTATCTGAGTCTGAGTCACTATCTGAATCTGAGTCGCTGTCTGAGTCCGAATCGCTGTCTAAATCCGAATCGCTGTCTGAATCTGAGTCACTATCTGAGTCTGAGTCACTATCTGAATCTGAGTCGCTGTCTGAGTCCGAATCGCTGTCTAAATCCGAATCGCTGTCTGAATCTGAGTCACTATCTGAGTCTGAGTCACTATCTGAGTCTGAGTCACTATCTGAGTCTGAGTCACTATCTGAATCTGAGTCACTATCTGAATCTGAGTCGCTGTCTGAGTCCGAGTCACTGTCTGAACCTGAGTCGCTGTCTGAGCCTGAGTCACTGTCCGAATCCGAATCCGGATCTGGTTCTGGGCTTGGCTCTGGATCTGGCGTTGGTTCCGGATCTGGTTCTGGGCTTGGCTCTGGATCTGGCGTTGGTTCCGGATCCGGGTCTGGACTTGGTTCTGGATCTGGCGTTGGTTCCGGTTCTGGATCTGGACTTGGTTCTGGATCCGGCGTTGGCTCCGGTTCTGGCTCTGGGTCAACCGGTGGCCCTGGAGTTGGATCTTTCGGATTTACTGCTGAATCACCATCAGCACTTCCACCACCATAACGTACAACATTCTCATTATTCCATCCGAAAATACTGTAGTCTTTACCTGTCGCTGGGTCAATATTTTCTTGAATAACCTGTGTTTTCAAGTTTTTTCCAGTATTATCATAGTGACCTTCAACTAAAACGACATACGTTTTATTTATATCACCAAAATTAATACTTGCTACGTTTTGGTATTTATAAGTGATTTTATCCTTAAATTGATCAGTTACTTCTTTAAGGTTAGAGTCATTTGGGTCTGCATAGTAGCTATCTGATAATTTAGATGTATCATTCACTTCAAAAATTCTCAGTTTTGTATCTGTAGCACTTACTTTACCGCTACTTTCTTCGATTTTATCTTGGTAACCTTTAATATACACCCACGTATTACCTAAAACTCGTTGCTTAGGGTTAACAAATACCGTTTGCTTGTATGTGTTTTGACCTGAAGCTGTATCTACACCAATAATTTGAGAAGAAATGTTCGCGCCATTTGGCTTATCAATTCCTGCAATTGGCGAACTATAGTTATAAGTAATTTTATTATTAAACATTTCATCCGCAATATTAATATTTGCATCATATGTTCCTGATTTAGGTGCCTTTGCTCGGTCTGTAAATAAAGGTAATGAAAATTGCCCGTTAATATTTTCTTTATCATTTACATAATCTGTAAAGACAAATGTATACGTCTTAGTCAAGATATCATATGTTGCTTTAGCTACAACATCGCCATTCGTACTTTTAATATCTGCAATTGGCATCGTATTATTTGAATTAGAGTAATCCACGTCTCCATTACCAGTTAAACTATCTGGTAACTTCGCTGTAAAATAATCCCCTGATTTCACTTTATCTGTCACTGTAAAATTTGCCGCCATAAATGTATTTCCACTTTGGTTAGGGTCAAATGTAGTCTTTTGCAACTGTAGATTACTTGCCGTAACTTTATCATTTACATTTGTACCTTTAGCATCAGCAGCATTTACTACAGGTTCAGCAACTGCAAGACTACGTACAGCTCTCGTTCTAACACTTGGTTTACTAGTTCCTTGCGCATTGGAAATCGTTTGTGGTGATGATTGTGGTAAATCTAATGTTTGAGGATTTTTAAGTTCACTGTTTGTTGCTATGCTATTAGCATCATTCGTTGTTTTATTATCTACTTGAGAATTTGCTTCTTGAGGAACAGTTTGATCTTGCATTTTTGCAGCAGTTGCTTGATCTTTAATTGCCGTCGGTTGAGGTGTTTCATTTGTTGAAGCTGGCTCTGTTGTAGTGGTATTGCTCGTTTGTGTAGACATTGGTTTTGCTGTGCTATCTACATTCGCACTGTTTGTGTTTGCACTAATATCAGATGTATCATTAGCCGTTGTATTTAATTGAGGTGTTTCTATCATATTATTTTTTTCGGAATCTGCACTTGCATTATTTTTCGAAGATTGCGTTGTATCGTTCGATTGTTCTGAAGCTTGTGCTTGATGATTGCCTATCCCAAATAGTATAGTTGCCCCTACTATTACTGATGTGGTACCTACTGTAAAACGTCTAATCGAATACTTATTCTGCTTATTCGACAAATAATCAATTCTTTTTTTCAAAAATATTACTCCATTTCAATTTCTAGATTAGTCTAAATTGTATAATGAAATAAGAATTATATCAATTGCTTTTCGAAAAAAATTACGTAAAATTTGTTTTCTTCCTATTTATATAACTTAAAATTTTCTGTTAACTAGCAAAAATCAATATACTATTTTTACACTATTGCAAATGTTTTACTTTTCAAAAACTTAGAAGTTCTAAATTTTTCATCACCTTAAATTTTACTGTAATTTCAACAATCAAATTTAACTAACATTTTAAATTTCTCATCATGCTAGCAAAAAAGGCCTAACGTATAAATGTACGTTAGACCTCATGTTCAACTTATTCATTTTACATTGTATATTAAACACATACATCATTGAATAAATGTTTGCTTACTAACCAATTTTTATGATCTTTAACAACAAGTTTTTCATCTTTAAGTTCATGAATAATATGACCAGCTGTTTCCCGGGAAATCCCAGCCATATCACTCATGAGTTGAATAGTTAAAAACTGTTTGATTTCATAAAATTCATCTTGATCGTATCCTACTGTCTGACATAGATGGCATAACAATTTGATAATTCGATCTTTAGCAAATTTACTTGTTAATGCCATGTTATAGTTCATGTGTTGCTGCTCATTATCATTTATTAATGCAAAAAGTGTCAAAAATATATCATCATTAGCTTTGCACAAAAAGGCCATCAATTCTCTAGGCAATCCAAGAACTGTACAATCGGTTAATGCTGTACACAATTCGTTAACCTCTTTCGGATGAAATAAGTTACTGATTGGAAATAATACTTGCTCTTTATTAAAATAACGATATACATCTCCATTTTGATTGTAATGTTCTCTAATAATGTTACCTTCAATTAAAAAGTAAATATTGCTACTTTCTTGTGGCGAAAAATAAATAACTTGGCCTTTCGTATAATGTCTGACAAAACATTCACTTTGATATGGTTGTAATATACTATATGGGATATTAATGTAATCTGCTAATGCCTTTAGTTCATGTTCTAATTTATTATTTCTACCCAAAATAAAGTTTTCTGTCATAAGTTAAACTCCTTCAAACCTTGCAAAGTGTCAGCAGACAACTTTTTCATTTGAATCAACGGAGAAACATATTTAATGTTTTGTCGCGTGATAAAGTGCTACATGTGAATGTGTGTACCTTTATTACCAATCAAAGCTTCGTATGCCTGCTCTAAATTGGTAATGATAACTTTTTTGTTTTCCCCACTTTCAACAAATCGTATCGCAGCTTCTATTTTTGGCAACATCGATCCTTCCGCAAACTTACCTTGTGCCGCGTATTTTTTCAGTGTTGCTACATCAATATCATCGATTTGTTGTTGATTAGGTTCATTAAAGTTAATAAATACATTTTCTACATTCGTAAGAATCATTAAGGTATCTGCTTCAATCAGCGTTGCTAATTTCTCACTAGCAAAATCTTTATCTATAACCGCTTCAACACCTTCATAGGTATTTTCTTTTTTTATAACTGGAATACCGCCACCACCGCATGCAATGACAATATTTTTACCGTCTGCTAAAGTTCGAATTAACTGGTGTTCTAGTATAGATTGAGGTAGTGGTGACGCAACTACTTTTCTATAACCACGTCCTGCATCTTCTTTAAATACTGAGTCTGGCTGTTCTTTTTGTAATTCTTCAACTTCTTCTTTCGTATAAAAAGGACCAATTGGTTTAGTTGGGTTATCAAATCGTGGATCATCTTTATCTACTTCCACACGTGTAACGATTGTGCCTACAGTTCTATCACTATTCATTTCAGTTAAAATGCGATTGATTTCAGTTTCCAACCAATAGCCTATCATACCCTGTGACATTGCACCACAAGTATCCAATGGCATTGCCGGCGTTGTGTCACTGTTCGATTTAGCTTGTTGGATTAATAAACTTCCAATTTGTGGGCCATTACCATGTGAAATGACAATACGCGCTGGTGAATCAAATAAAGGTTTAAGGTTTTGCATCGCACGTCTAATAGCTGTTTGTTGTGCTTCAGCTGTTGCTTCTTTTGTCTGTATCGCATTACCGCCTAATGCAATGACAATTTTCTCTTTCATATTTTTGTCGCTCCTTTTAAAAAACATTTATCGTTCCCATCAATAACTTAATTAACCCGATAACTGCAAGTACGATAATAATCATAAAAAGAATATAGTCTGATTTAATCAAACGTGTCTGATTATTCTTTTGAACGATTGAATAAACAAGAAGAGCTGGAATATAAAGTAACATCGTCAATAATAAGTAATTGATACCTGCTGCATATATAAGCCATATAGCATAAATTGAGGCTATGATACCAATCGTCCATTGTTTAGTAGTTGCTTGCTGTCGATGCTCTAAAGTGTATTTAACTTGGTAAAATGCACTGAACATGTAAGGGTATAAAATAGCACTTGATGCTAGTGAAAATGCAAATTGATACGCACTCTGTGTAAATAGCATACTTATCAAAAATAATTGTACTAATATATTGGTAATAAGCAGTGCATTTACAGGTGCTCCATTTTTATTTTCTTTAGCAAACCATTTTGGAAATAATCCATCTTTTGCAACAATGAAAGGTAATTCACCAGCAAGCAGTGTCCATCCTAACCATGCACCTAGTACCGAAATAATTAAACCAATATTTACAAGTGTAGATCCCCAACCACCTACAATAGTTGCAAGCACCTGTGCCATACTTGGCGAATCTAATTGAGGAATATGATTTTGCAAAATCACGCCTTGAGCTAATACAGTTAATAAGAAATAGATAATTAAAACTGATATAAGTCCTATAACCGTGGCACTACCTACATCTTTTTTATTTTTAGCTCTACTAGAAAAAATTACTGCACCTTCGATACCGATAAACACCCATACTGTCACTAGCATCGTACTTTTAACTTGGCTCATTGTGCTCGCCCAACTAAATGGCAATACACCCTCTGACGTCATACCGAAAAAGCCTGTTTTAAAAGTGTCAAAATTGAATGCAATTATCATGCATATGATTACAAGTAAAATCGGTATTAACTTTGCAACAGTAACAATACTATTGATAAATGCTGCTGTTTCAACGCCTTTTAAAATCAAGAAATGGACACCCCAGAGTAGTAACGAGGCGACAATAATACTTGGTAATGTGTTGCCTCCTTTAAAAATCGGGAAAAAGTTACCTACTGCTGACATCAATAGTGTTGCATAGGCAACATTGCCTAAAAACGCTGAGAACCAATATCCCCAAGCACTGATAAAGCCTACAAAATCGCCAAATCCTGCTTGAGCATAACTATAAATACCACCGTCTAGCTCCGGCCGTTCATTGGTTAAATTTTGAAATACGAACGCTAATGAAATCATTCCTATAGCTGTAATAATCCAACCAATAATAATGGCTAATCCACCGGCTTTACCGCCCATATCAGACATTATATTGAACGCACCGCCACCAATCATGGATCCTATAACTAGTCCAATTAAAGAAGATTTACTGAGTTTGTTATCTCCTGATTCGTTCATATTCATTTCTCCTTTAATACCAATATGAGGTGTCTGTACATGACACTTATATCATCAGACACATCATATTCATATCGTTCCATTTAGTGATTAACTCCCCAATGTTGCTGCCATTACTGCTTTAATTGTATGCATTCTATTTTCAGCTTGATCAAACACTTTTGAATGTTCACTTCTAAAGATTTGGTCTGTAACTTCCATTTCAGCTAATCCATATTTTTCATAAATTTCTTGTCCATAAAGTGTATTTGTATCATGGAATGCTGGTAAACAATGTAAGAATATCGTTGAATCTTTACCTGTTAAATCAAACATCTGTTGATTCACTTGATAGTCTTTTAATAAATTAATACGTTGTTCAAATTCACTTTCTTCACCCATCGATACCCAAACATCTGTATATATAGCATCTGTATTTTCAACTGCTTCTGCAATATTATCCGTAATCATGACTGAACCACCATATTGACTCGCTTTTTCTTTTGCAATATCAACATATGCCTCTTTTGGATTTAATGATTTAGGTGTACAAATTCTTACATTAACACCTAACATAGCACCTGCTACCATTAATGAATGCGCAATATTATTACGTCCATCTCCAACGTAAGTTAAGTTTATTCCTTCTAGATATCCAAAATTCTCTTTTATTGTCATAAAATCAGCTAACATTTGTGTAGGATGCCAATCGTCTGTTAATCCATTCCACACCGGTACACCAGAGAACTTCGCTAAATCTTCAACAGCTTGTTGTGAAAAACCACGGAATTCAATACCATCGAACATTCTACCTAATACTTTCGCAGTATCCTCTACAGATTCTTTTTTGCCTAATTGAATATCATTTTTCCCTAAAAATTCTGGATGCGCACCTAAATCAATAGACGCAACTGTAAACGCTGCACGCGTTCTCGTCGAATTTTTTTCGAATAGTAGTGCAATGTTTTTTCCAGATAAGTAGTGATGCTTAATACCGTTTTTCTTATACTCTTTTAATGTAATTGCAAAATCAATAAGTCCTTCGAATTCTGCTTTGGTAAAATCACTTTCTTTTAATAATGATCTGCCTTTTAAATCATACGGTTTTTGAATTTCTGTCATTATTTTCACCCTCGTTTCTATAATTTATTACGTTAAATGTCTTCTCTGAATAGTGGTTGACTCATACATCTAGGACCCCCACGTCCACGTACCAACTCGCTACCACTTATTTCAATAACTTTAATGCCTTTCTGTCTCAATAAATCATTCGATACATAGTTTCTATCGTAAGTCACTACAACACCTGGTCTTATACATAATGTATTTGAGCCATCATTCCATTGCTCTCTAGCACCATCAATGACATCACCATTTCCTGTTGGAATGAATTGAATATCATCTATACCTAGTACGTCTTCTAAAGTATCTTTTAAATGACTAGATTGTTTGATGGCAATATCTTTATTTACGTCATCATATTCAATAATAAATATATTCATATTGCCTTCTGCCTTTAAAATGGCTGAATGCATTGTAAATTTGTCATAATCTATCATTGTAAATACTGTATCTAAGTGCATAAATGTTCGACTAGTTGGAATTTCAATTGCTACTACTTTTTTAAACGTCGCCTGCGGATTTTCAAAAATACGTCGCGCTAACTTTTCAATAGCTTGTGCAGATGTACGTTCTGAAACGCCTATAGCCAAGACATCTTTAGATAAAACAAGTTCATCGCCGCCTTCAATATTGAATGGGCAATCTCGATCTAACCAGATTGGAATATTCGCATCTTTAAATCTAGGATGATGCTTTACAATATATTGAATAAATATTGATTCTCGTCGTCGTGCTCTCCAGAACATCCGATTGATTGTTATACCGTGTCCTATTGAGGCTTGTGGATCTCTAGTAAAATAAAGGTTTGGCATTGGATCTAAATAGAATGGATATTTATCATCCATATACTCTACTAGATGTGTGCATTTCGGATTAATTTCTTCCTTACGTACCCCTGACATTATTTTATCTACAAGTTCTTGATTAGAAAGTGTCGCAAATAATGCCTTAATTTCTTCTTCATGACCTAATATTGTTTTTTTAGACTCTGCTAATACATCATCAATAAATTCACTTCTTACTTGAGGATTTTCAATACTTTCAGCTGCTAACTTCTCAAGGTAAAGTACTTCAACACCCTCTTCTCTTAGCACCTGTGCAAAATGGTCATGCTCTTTTTGAGCTACTTCTAAATATGGAATATCATCAAATAGTAATCCATCTAAATAATCAGGTACTAAATTTTCTAATTCTTTTCCAGGACGCTTAAGTAACACAGTTTTTAAAGCTCCAATTTCGCTATTTACTTTAATTGGACCATCTGTCATGTCTATTTCCTCCTTTTATCTTTGAATTCATTTAGAGTATAGACAATCTTCAAACGCTTACATGTGATTATATTCACATAAAGAAAGTCGAAAATTTCATATCTTTTTGTTATACAATACATAATAATGGATTTTTATACATAAATAAAGGTGTTTTGGGTCTAAATATACATTTTTTATTCAAAAAGACCCACAAAAACATGTTGTATAAAGTTTTTTATACAGTCAAATGAATGACTATGAATTCTTTCTTTCCATAAAAAAACGCGTACACAAGTTAATATTTGGTAACTAACTTGAGTACACGTGATACGAAACAAATTTTTATTATTCATTTGATACATGTCTATTTAAATAATTTTGCGTATACGTATTCCGCCATATCATTTGAGGCAGTTAAGATTAATGTAGTGTCATTTCCACTCACCGTACCTAATATCTCTTCTATATTTAGCTGATCGATAAAATAGTTTATGCCTTGGGCGAAACCAGGTGAGGTTTTGACAATAATGTATGAACCATTGATGATTGAACTTAGAACTTCATGTTCACAATAGTGTCTAAACTTTTCTCTCATCTCTTGTTCTGTTTGATTATTAATAGCTTTATAAATCCATGTTTCACAATCGATAGGGACACGATATATATTAAGTTCTTTCAAGTCTTTAGCAATTGTTGTTGCACTATATCTTACACCAAAATATTCTTCAATATATGAAATGATTTGTTCTTTTTTATAAATCTTATGCTTTTTAACTATTGTAGAAACAATTTCTAATCGTTTACTTTTCTTCATATTGTAAACTCCTTTGGTAGTTACGTTTCTTGTATTAAAAAATAAATTCATGCATGTTTCATTTATAATTTAACACTTTGTTTTGCAAAAGATAATAAAAATACATGTAAATTTTTTGTGACAACTTTTAAAATGAATTTTGTATTCTAAGTCAGCATTTAATTATCACATATTTGCTACTAGTAATGATTTTAGACTGCCGAGTAGTCTTTCGGCAGACAACCCTCACACTCCTCTCATCTAATTACAAAAAGAGGGTACACCTACAAAGTCAATAATCAATGTAGGTATACCCCATATATAAGCTGTATTTAAAATTTAATTATTTATAAGTGTTTAACATTACTTCTTCTTGTTTATATATTTTTACTCCACGCCTACTTCATTCCATGCTTCATACACTTGTTCAGCTGTTTGCTCGTCATATAAATCTTTAGCCGCTTGGTATAATGCATCTTTACAATCTTTGAAGTTTGAATTACTTGTTAAGTATTCCGTTAATGCTCGGTAGTAAATTTGTTCTGATTTAGATTTCCCTATTGCTTGAATCACGTTATAAGCTGCTTTATTTGGAATTCCAGAATTCGTATGTACGCCACCATTATCTTTTTCAGTGAATACATAGTCTTTCATATGAGCTGGTTGACCAAATTGTTCTGGGTTTGACATGCTGCGTAAAGCGTCTCCCTCTTTTCCAGGTGTGTAGACATCTTCACCCATTAAGAAATCCTCGTCATCTACAAAGTATCCAAAAACATCTGAAAAGCTTTCATTTAGAGCGCCTGACTGGTCCTTATATTCTAAGTTCGCAGTCTCTTGTGTCACACCGTGTGTTAATTCGTGTGCCACTACGTCATTTGCACCCGATAAACTTGTGAATGTGCGACCATCACCATCACCATAGATCATTTTGTCACCGATCCATGCGGCATTATTTCTGTTATCTTGACCACCATAGTTATTAACATGGGTTAATGAAACAATTGGACTACCATGGTTGTCATATGATTCACGACCAAATGTGTCTTTGTAATAATCATATGTTTGTTTAGCGTAATAATTTGCATCTACGCCAGCACGTTGCTCATCTTTTACGAAGTTTTCATCTTCATTAGTAATCAATGTTGCTTGACCTGTTTGATCATTAAAGCTAAATGCTGATAATTTACCTTGATGCGTTAAATCTTCTAGGCTAAATCCACCGTCAATACTATTGATATTGATATCTTTTGTATCGCCAAGTACACCTTTTCCTTTACCAGTTTCTGCAGCTTCTTTAACTAAGTTCATTTTTTCTAAAATTTCGCCAGTTTGAGCATCAATTTTAACTTTCCAATGTGAAATTTCTGGTGTCACTGTAATTAACTCAACATTATAAACGTATTTATTACTGTCACCATCGATTTCAACTTTGTTTTCTTTAATGACTTTATCTTTAAGATTTTTCGCTTTATGCTTATCAATCTTAACTGCTTTAAATGCTTTGTCGGCTGCGTCATCTTTACTTAATGTCACTTTATTCGTTGGCTTTACTTTCTTCGCATCAGTATCCCCATTGATTAAAACGACTTTTCCTGATTTGTCTGCGTGTACTTTCACTTCTTTGTCAGGTGCATGAACACCATCAACACTCGGTTGCAATGTGTAATGCGTAAATCCTTTTTTATCAGTTTTTACATCAGTAACAGCGTAATCTTGATAAATATTTTTTACATTTTCGGATTTAGGCAATTCTTTTAATGCTTTGACCGCATCACTCTTTTGAGTCACCTCAAATTTAATATCAGAATTAGCTGGTTTATTGTTTGAATCAATCGCTAATGCTGCTGGTGATAAAGTGCTCAACAAGGTTACTGCTGCCATACTTGTAAATGCATATCTTGAAAATTTCCTCACATTTCATTCCTCCTGAAATCTTAAAAACAGCTTATAAATAAAATATTAATTTAATTTTTAAGAAAAGTAAATGATTATTTCTATTTATTTCGATACTTTTTGTTCATTGATTTTATTTATTGATTCTTTTCTTTTTTAAAAATGTTATCTGTGACTAAATAAAATTTTAAAAATTGGGCTTAATTATATTTTAAAATTTATCAAGGCTTTATTTTTGTGAAAATATTAACAAATACAAAATAGTGCTCTATATACTTAATCAATGCTTGAAATATGTATACTGACTACTTAACTGTGCATGATTAAATCTATATATTTCAATATCATGGAGACACCAAAACTACCATCATATAATAAAAAAGACTAGAATGCGGTATCACTCCTCACACTCTAGCCTTAATATGTTATTATTTTATTTACTTGTTTTGTATGGTGTATGTCCAACTGTTACTTCGACAACTCTATTATGATCAACGACAAACCAGATTCCTAATGTCTTTTTAGCATTTTGATAGTAAAAAATACCGCTATCAGCTTCCTTTGTTTTACCATTTTCTTTTTTCAAGTCCTTGCCATAAGCTTTTTGGATATCTTTTAATGAAATATTATTTTTAACTACAAATTGCAATTGACTTGCTTCGTTTCCTTTTGCAGAAACACCTTTAAAAGTTTGATCATATTTCTCTACTTTTTTTATCGTATCCGTTTTAGCTAATTTAATACCATTGAATTTCACGTTATCATACTTAATCGCGTTAATAAAATTCTTATCCAGAATAAAATTAGCATTATTACCAATATAACCATTGTAAGTATAATATGGGGTTATTGCTGCCTGTGCCTGTTTACTTGTTGGCGCCGAATTTTCAACAACTGTTACTCCAATCAGTGTGCCCAATGCTAATGTTGCTGCTACACAAACTTTACTGGTTTTATTCATAATTATCTCTCTTTTCCATACAAATATTTTATTCCTTACACTTTTATTATAACTTTTTCAGCCATAAAAATACTAATGATTATATTTATAAATACATAACAGTTTTGTTATACTAATTGAAGTACACAAAAAACAATGAAAATATTAATATCGTCTAATTTTCTAATATTTATTTTTTAAAATGATTATGGCAATATTGAAATAAATTATTTAGCTTCACGTATCGACTACTTTTCATTAACATGGAGGCGTTATATTTGAAAAAACTTCTTATTACCATCGTAATTATCGTATTAATCGGAGCACTTGGGTTCGCAATTTATGCTGCAATAAATCATTCTACATCATCAAGTAATAACCAAGAACAAGAAAATAAAGCTACGCATAAAAAGACAGACACCGAAGAAAATGATCAACAAGATGATAGTGCAGACAAAGCAGATAAAAATCAAAATAATGGCAATAACGTTACTAATGACAATCAACCATCTTTACCGTCAAATGTTCCTAACAACCATTCAACAGCACCTTCGAATACGCAACCAGCTCAGCCAAAAGACTCAAATACATATAAAAATAATACTCACGGTAGTGGCAGTCAATCGTCAACAAACAACCAAAATAATCAACAACAGAACACACCACCTGCTAATAAATCAAATAATACCAATACGCCTTCTAAACAAACACCTCAAGCACAATCACCTAAAAATTAATCATTTACCTGATACGTCCACAAGTATCAGGTAAATAAATTCAGAAAAACAGCAGTAAGATATTCTTCTATTTGAAATATCTTACTGCTGTTCTTTATTTGCATAATTCGCACTCTGTTAAATTCATATAAAAGTTCGCTTTAATGTCATTGACGTATGTATAAGCTCTCATGTTTAATAATATTAATACACCTTTAAAAACGCTTACACGGAAAATTTAGAAAGGAGGTACATGTTAAATGCTTGATAGACACTTAAAACTACTCCAGTTTTTTATTAAAAATCCATCAAAGCACATTAGTTCTAATGAAATTGCTGAACATGTCAATGTTTCAAACCGCACAGTTCGCAATGATATCCATGTTATCAATAGCAATTTTATGGATGATATCATCGTAAGTATTAAATCTAAAGGATATCAATTAAATACATCGCAGTATACCTTAGAAACGATAACTGAACGTTACACGCATATTCAATCATATAAAGAAAAACTATTATTATCTATGGCGTATCAACTGCTAATGCACAATAAATCGCAGACATTGCAACAACTAGAGCAAGATTATCTATTATCTAAAACTGTGCTCAACGACTATTTCGTTCGAATTCAACAATGGTGTCAAAAATTTAATATCGCTTTAACAATCAAGAAAAAACAAGGTATTGTGGTCGATGGAACAGATAATGATATCACTAATGCCATCATCCATTTAAATCAATTATCATCAGGGCATGTACATGTTGAAGACCTAATTTTAAATGAATTACCTGATTCACACCAAAGGATGATTTCGCATATTATACAAGAGACACTTCAACAACATAGTATTGAAACAACTGATATTCAAATACAACAGCTTTTAATTCATCTCATTTTAATCATTAAACGTAAGCAATCTTTAAGTGAGCTAGACACGTTAAACCACGATGCAAAATTGATATCTCAATCTTGCATTAAGCAAATCAACGAAAGATTAGGTTATGACTTGAACGAAAAAGTAATCAATATGTTTTCATTCTTTATTGGTTATCATTTTAATAAACTCGATATTGGCATAGAACGTATATTTATACAAAGTTATATTGATCGCTTAATCGAATTGATGCAGCAACATATTCATGTACCTTTCAATGAAGATTCGATTTTACAACAAAATTTATATAATCATTTTAGTAAAGCATATTTACGTATCACTCAAAACATTTATTTAAACAATCCTTTAGTTATAGAGATTAAAAAACTCTATCCCTTTGTGTTTAACACACTTTTTGAAGCGATTGATAAATTAGCAATTGATACTGATATAGAGATGAGCGAAGATGAAATTGCCTTTTTAACCATTCATTTTCAAGCTGCCATCGAGCGTCGTACCAAAACACAATTAAATGTAGTCATCGCTTGTTATTATGGTCTAGGTGTGTCGAATTTTTTAGAAACTAAAATAAATAACTTATCCGAAGAGTTGTCAGTGATAAATACGATTAAACTAGAAAATATAACACACTATCACTTTGACAATGTAGATTTATTAATAACGACCCATGATATTCCAAAACAAACGCTAAACATACTTCCTAAGCACCTAACGATTATCAAGGTTGCACCATTATTTTCTGAAGATGACCGTCACAAAATCAGACACGTTGTGAAGCAAAAGCAAAATCCGGTTCAAGCACATCATCATATGGACACTGTCAATTTCCTTGTCGTAAATACTGAACAAAAACCACGACATACTGTGCAAATTTTTGAAGAAGCTCAAAAAATATTACAAGCACATCATGCGATTGTAGAAGGATATATCGAATCAGCTTTAGAGCGTGAGAAATCATCTTCTACATACATAGGTAATTTTATGGCGATTCCTCATGGAGATCCTGAAAAAGTTTTACAATCACATGTGCTTATTTTTCGTACAAAAGATGTTTTTCCTTGGCGACAACACGATGTCAAACTTGTCTTTTTCTTAGCGATTTCGCATAAAGACAAAGCTTTTACAAAACAAATGATGCAATTAATTGCTAACTTGGATGATGATTCAGTGAACCATTTATGTAGTTTAGATGATCATAGTTTAAAGCAACAGTTATTTGAATACTTACAAGAATAATTGCCACTAGTAACGGTAATTATTCTTTTTTTTAGTATCGAGAATGCGCTTACAATATAGAAAAGGAGATGATTTTATGAAAATTGTAGCTATTACCTCGTGCCCAAATGGCATTGCACATACATATATGGCTCAAGAAAAACTTGAGCAGGTAGCAAAAGAAATGGGTGTGGATATTAAAGTAGAGACACAGGGCGGTGTTGGTGCTGAAAATGTTTTAACTACGCAAGACATCGAAGAAGCTGACGGTGTCATAATTGCAGCTGATAAACAAGTTGATCTGTCCCGATTTGTTGGTAAACGGTTGATTAATGAAAATGTTCGCGAAGGGATTCATAATCCGAGAGGTCTAATTCAACGTATCATTAATCAAGATGCGCCTATTTATCAATCTGAAACAAATTATTATTCGAAAGATCGCGATAAGTCTAAAAGTGGTATTCAAATGGTGTATCAACATTTAATGAACGGTGTATCGTTTATGGTTCCTTTTATCGTAGTTGGTGGACTCCTTATCGCCATCGCGCTGACTCTAGGCGGTGAAACGACATCAAAAGGATTAGTCATCCCAGATGATTCATTTTGGAAACCCATTGAAAACATTGGTAGTTTAGCCTTTAAATTTATGGTTCCAATACTAGCTGGATATATCGCTGTTAGTATCGCTGACAAGCCGGGACTTGTTCCTGGTATGATTGGCGGCGCTATCGCTGCTGACGGTAGTTTTTATGGCAGTGATGCAGGCGCAGGATTTTTAGGTGGTATTGTTGCTGGTTTCTTAGCAGGTTATATCGCAAAGTGGATTAAAGATATTAAAGTTCCAAAAGCAATGGCACCAATTATGCCTATCATTATTATTCCCATTATTTCATCGGTCGTTGTAGGATTGATATTTATATTTTTAATCGGTGCACCAATTTCTAATATTTTTGAGGCATTAACAACCTGGTTAAAAAGTATGCAAGGTGCTAATATTATTATACTTGCGATGATTATAGGTGCGATGATCGCCTTCGATATGGGCGGTCCAGTAAACAAAGTAGCATTTTTATTTGGCTCAGCACTTATTGCTGAAGGTAATTACGCCGTTATGGGTATGGTCGCAGTTGCTGTATGTACACCACCAATCGGTTTAGGTTTAGCAACGTTTGTTCAAAAGTATAAATTCAATCATTCTGAAAGAGAAATGGGTAAGGCTTCCTTCACTATGGGACTATTTGGTATTACTGAAGGTGCTATTCCTTTCGCAGCGCAAGATCCATTGCGCATTATACCTGCAAACATCATTGGTGCAATGATTGCATCAGTCATTGCAGCCATTGGTGGTGTCGGCGATAGAGTCGCACATGGAGGTCCAATCGTGGCTGTATTAGGTGGTATTGATCATATATTATGGTTTATCTTTGCAGTGATAGTAGGTAGTCTTGTCACAATGATTACTGTACTATTATTAAAACGCAATACACCAGTTATAGCAGTAGATGCACCAGCGCAACACACGCAACTTCATGATACAGATATAACACAACATGATACAGAGGTTGACAATGTCGATAACACCGCGAAACATTCACATCTCAATAAACCTTCTCATGTTTTTGATCAACAAACTATGATAATTACTGATCACGACATGTCTCGTAACGAAGCAATTGATATGTTGATTCATAAACTTAAAATTTGCCGTTATGTAGAGCACACATCGCATTTAAAAAATGCGATCCTAGAACGTGAAATGGAGTCTACGACAGCTATTGGCATGAACGTGGCCATTCCACATGCAAAGTCTGATGTTGTAAAACAACCGATTGTAGCTGTTATGAAAAATAATCATGGTGTTAAATGGGAAAGTCTAGATGGTAGTCTACCTCAATTGATATTCTTAATTGCCGTACCAAACAACAGTCAGGATACACATTTAAAAATACTTCAACGCTTATCTAAAGCGTTAATGAATGATGAGACACGCCAATCACTAATTAATGCAAACAGTACTAAAGAAATTTATAACTTATTAATGAAAATATAGAGGAGTTTTAACTATGGCATTATTTTTACAACCCGTTTTTAAAGACAGAATTTGGGGCGGTCATGCATTAAAAGCATTTAACTATGATATCCCTAATGAAACAACTGGTGAATGCTGGGCAATTTCTGCACATCCAAATGGTCCTAATATAATTATCAATGGTCCATACAAGGATATGACCCTAGATCAACTTTGGTCACAACATCGTGAATTATTCGATAATGATTCACGAGATAGTTTCCCTCTGCTAACTAAAGTATTAGATGCCAATGATAAATTATCTGTTCAAGTTCATCCAGATGATGATTACGCTTTAAAACACGAAGGCGAACTAGGTAAAACAGAATGTTGGTATATTTTAGATGCAGCCCCAGGTGCTGAAATTATATATGGCGTACATGCACATAATAAACAGACGTTAATCGACATGATTGATAATCATGAATTTGACAGTCTTTTCAAACGTATACCTGTTAAGCCCGGTGACTTTTATTATGTTCCTGCTGGCACTGTCCATGCCATTGGTTCGGGTATTTTAATTTTAGAGACACAACAATCATCCGATACGACATACCGTATTTATGACTATGATAGACGAGATCAAAATGGTCAATTGCGTGACTTGCACTTAGAGCAAAGTAAAGATGTGATTGAATTAGGCAATCATGAACCAAATACTACTCCTATAACAACTCACATCGACACACACACTGTAAATCAATTTGTAGATAATCAATATTTTGCAATATATAAATGGGATATTCATGGAGATTTAAAATTCAATAAACCACATGCTTATTGCTTGGTTACAATTATCGATGGTACTGGTACTTTAACAGTAAACGATAAGCACTATGACATCCAAAAAGGTTCTAGCTTTATTTTAACTACGGAAGACGAGGATATTCACTTTGTCGGTAATATTAGTGCTATAGTAAGTCATCCTGGATAATAGCAATGATAACACCCGTCCCATAAAAGACAGAAATTACTATCTCTTCTGTCTAAAAACATAAAAATCCACACATTAAGGAGCTATAACCCTAATGTGTGGATTTAATTTTTATTCTGTAACGTTACTTTGGTCAACTTTTTCAGATACGCGCTTCATCAATGGATCTGTTACAGGTTTTAAAATTAAACCTACAACGAAGAATCCTATGCCAAATAACGTTAATATAATTAATTTTGTAATTAAGATTTCCGGAACAATACCGCCTACTGTTTCACGTAATGAATCAATTGCATACGTAAATGGTAAGTATGGCGAAATGTTTTGGAAAAATTGTGGCGTAGTTTGAATTGGGAATGTTCCTCCACCACCTGCAATTTGTAATACAAGCAATACGATTGCAATGGCTTTACCTGGGTTGCCAAGTAATGATACGCACGTATATACGATTGAGTTGAAAATAATCGAACAGAAAATCGTTATAAGTACGAATAATACAGGTGACTCAACCCCTGCTTTTAGGATTAACAAATCTCCAACCGATACAATGAGTGCTTGCAACATACCAAGCATTATAAAGAATCCTGCTTTACCTAAGAATACTTGTCGTGTCGTTAACACTGGCTCTAAGCTCTTATGTTTATTATCAACAGTTAATAGGCTTACCATTAAGAGTGCGCCTACCCATACCGACAGTGCAGTATAGAATGGTGTCATACCTGAACCATAATCCTTAACTGGGAAAACATCAACAGTCTTCTTATTAATAGGATTTGCAATAATACCCGCTTGCTTTTTCAAATCATTCTTAAGTGTATCGATTAATTTGTCGACTGCATCATCTTTGTCTAATTTCTTGAAAATTTTATTCGCTTTTTTCAAATCTTTTTCAACATCAGGCAATTTATTTTGAGAAAAATCAGCTAAATCTGATAAAGCCTTTTTCGCTTGTGGCTGATTTTTATTTAGTAATCCTACCGCTTGATCATAACCATTTAATAACGTTGGTAAATTTTTATTCACACTTGCTGTCGCATTGGTTAAACGTTGCTCCAACTGTGGTAAATCGTTACGTACAAAGTTAGCTGCTTTCGCTACATCACTTTTCACTTTCGGGAAGTTTGCTTGAGCATTTTTAACAGCACTAATGTATTGTTGTTCAATACTTGGTAATACTGTTTGTAAACGATCGATACGTGTTTTACCATTTTTTAAAATAGATTGACCACTGTTGATGACTTGATCAATTGTATTTAGCTTAGACTGAACATTAGACAATGCCGTTTGCCCTTTATTCAATTCATCCATAATACGTTGTGATATTGATACTAAAGAGCTGTTAAGATCTTTTTTAACATAATCTCTAAATGATGATAATGATGAATCTAGTTTTGACAGTTGATCTAGTAATTTAGTAGCTTCAGCAGTTCCTGAACTACCATTCTTTAATGCATTGCTTAATTGATTAACTAACCTTAATGATTCATTAATTCGATTATTAGCTGCCTTTACCTTATCAATTTCTTTTGATAAATCAACATTTTCATTCTTCTCAATCTCTTTTAATGTATCGATAAATTGTTGATTATATTGAGTTGTGTATTCTAAACCGGACTTAACATTATCTAAAGACTCTCTAAAATCAGAAGGCTTGTCCGATGCTAAAATGCCATACGAAATATTACGTAATGCCTGACTATCTTTTTGTGCGGCTTTCGCTTGGGTATCTAAATTATTTGATAATGATAATAAAGAGCCCGTTAATGCCGCTTCCATTGATTTAACATCTTTATCTGTAATGTTTTGTGTGTTCTCGTTAGCTGTGCTGACTTGTGTTGTTGTTATATCTGCAAAACTTTGACCATCTTTTTTTCCGCTTGTACTTTGTGGTGTAGTCGATACAGGCGCATTATTACTATTTGGTGCAGTATCGCCACTTGGTGGCGTTGGTGCTACACCATTACCAGCTGCAGGTGCACTATTTGATGTTTCGTTGTTCGCCGCGCTATTTTGAGGAATCTGTTGCTGATTTCTTCGATTTAAATCTTGCGCGCGTCGAATTGCATCTTGATAATCACCGACTCTACTTCTAACTTGTGTGACGAAGCCTTTGGCATCATTTAACTGTCCATTAGCTTGATCAATACCTTGACTCGCAATGTTAAGTCCTTGATTAATTTTAGGGAACTGCGCTGGCACGTCATCAGCTACAAAATTTAACGCTTTTTCAATTTTCGGCATATAATTATTTAAAGCTAATATCAACTTAGCCTTTTCATTAAGTTGCGGAATAGCACCATTGACTTCGTTTAATTTTTTCTGAGCATCTAAAATATCACCTTTATAATTTCCTAGTTTTCTAAAATCATTCGCATATTTATCTAAATCCGCTTGGTGGTTATTCAAATATACAATTTTATTCGCAAAGTCATTAATCTTAGGTAAAGCTTTATCTGCTGAATATACCGCATTTTTTATCTTGTTAATTGTCGGCACATTTTCTTCAATAGTTAAACCTGCTTTGTTAGCTTCTTCTAATAATGCTCGAGTTACTGTTTTATTAAATTGTTCATTCGCTTTTTCAACGACAACTGACGAACCAGTATCTGTTAGCTTAGACGCAACAGCGTTAATCTTCTGATTCACCTTAAATTCTACATCTGCTTTTTGAGGCTGCTTACGTAGTGTCCCGGTAATTTCATGTGTAAACTTAGATGGGATGTAAATACCTGCAAAATATTTACCCATTTTTATCTCATGATCAGCTTTCTCTCTACTTACAAACTGCCAATCAAAGCTTTTATTTTTCTTGAGTGTATTAACCATCGTATTACCGACATTAACTTTTTTCCCTCTGATTGTGTCGCCTTTATCTTCATTAACGACTGCGACCTTGATGTGTCCCGTGTTGCCATATGGATCCCACATTGCCCATAAGTTAAACCAAGCGTAGAACGATGGTAAAATAGCTAAGCCTGCTAAGATAATCCACACAGCTGGCGTCTTAGCTACTTTCTTCAGATCCATTTTAAATAATTTAAATGCGTTCTTCATTGTCACACTCCTATGTAGGAATTATTCATATTTTTTATATATTTTTTGTAAATTAATTTATTTTTGCGTTGTGAATTAGTATAATCAATTTACTGGAAGATATTTAGTCGATTGATACCTATCAACTATTTTCAGCATACGATAAATTATAACAAATCATAGTTTATTATCACACTTAATTATTATATTTTTCAAGGGAGAATACGAAATATGCCTAAAAATAAAATTTTAATTTATTTGCTATCAACTACGCTCGTATTACCTACTTTAGTTTCACCTACCGCTTATGCTGACACACCTCAAAAAGATACTACAGCTAAGACAACATCTCATGATTCAAAAAAATCTAATGACGATGAAACTTCTAAGGATACTACAAGTAAAGATATTGATAAAGCAGACAACAATAATACAAGTAACCAAGACAATAACGACAAAAAATTTAAAACTATAGACGACAGCACTTCAGACTCTAACAATATCATTGATTTTATTTATAAGAATTTACCACAAACCAATATAAACCAATTGCTAACCAAAAATAAATACGATGATAATTACTCATTAACAACTTTAATCCAAAACTTGTTCAATTTAAATTCGGATATTTCTGATTACGAACAACCTCGTAATGGTGAAAAGTCAACAAATGATTCGAATAAAAACAGTGACAATAGCATCAAAAATGACACTGATACGCAATCATCTAAACAAGATAAAGCAGACAATCAAAAAGCACCTAAATCAAACAATACAAAACCAAATACATCTAATAAGCAACCAAATTCGCCAAAGCCAACACAACCAAATCAATCAAATAGTCAACCAGCAAGTGACGATAAAGCAAATCAAAAACCTTCATCGAAAGATAATCAATCAATGTCAGATTCGGCTTTAGACTCTATTTTGGATCAATACAGTGAAGATGCAAAGAAAACACAAAAAGATTACGCATCTCAATCTAAAAAAGACAAAAATGAAAAATCTAATACAAAGAATCCACAGTTACCAACACAAGATGAATTGAAACATAAATCTAAACCTGCTCAATCATTCAATAACGATGTTAATCAAAAGGATACACGTGCAACATCATTATTCGAAACAGATCCTAGTATATCTAACAATGATGATAGTGGACAATTTAACGTTGTTGACTCAAAAGATACACGTCAATTTGTAAAATCAATTGCTAAAGATGCACATCGTATTGGTCAAGATAACGATATTTATGCGTCTGTCATGATTGCCCAAGCAATCTTAGAATCTGACTCAGGTCGTAGTGCTTTAGCTAAGTCACCAAACCATAATTTATTCGGTATCAAAGGGGCTTTTGAAGGGAATTCTGTTCCTTTTAACACATTAGAAGCTGATGGTAATCAATTGTATAGTATTAATGCTGGATTCCGAAAATATCCAAGCACGAAAGAATCACTAAAAGATTACTCTGACCTTATTAAAAATGGTATTGATGGCAATCGAACAATTTATAAACCAACATGGAAATCGGAAGCCGATTCTTATAAAGATGCAACATCACACTTATCTAAAACGTATGCTACAGATCCAAACTATGCTAAGAAATTAAACAGTATTATTAAACACTATCAATTAACTCAGTTTGACGATGAACGCATGCCAGATTTAGATAAATATGAACGTTCTATCAAGGATTATGATGATTCATCAGATGAATTCAAACCTTTCCGCGAGGTATCTGATAGTATGCCATATCCACATGGCCAATGTACTTGGTACGTATATAACCGTATGAAACAATTTGGTACATCTATCTCAGGTGATTTAGGTGATGCACATAATTGGAATAATCGAGCTCAATACCGTGATTATCAAGTAAGTCATACACCAAAACGTCATGCTGCTGTTGTATTTGAGGCTGGACAATTTGGTGCAGATCAACATTACGGTCATGTAGCATTTGTTGAAAAAGTTAACAGTGATGGTTCTATCGTTATTTCAGAATCCAATGTTAAAGGATTAGGTATCATTTCTCATAGAACTATCAACGCATCTGCCGCTGAAGAATTATCATATATTACAGGTAAATAAGTATTATATTAAACCCGTAAAATTTATAAGTATAAACAAGGAGTTCGGACTTAAGCATATTTCTGTTCATAAGTCCGATTTCTTATTCAATTAAACCCGAGGCATTCAGTTCGAACGCCTCGGGTCATTTTATATAAATATATTATTTTATGTTCAAATGTTCCTCATCATATCCGTTTCAATTGCCATCTCACACATTTTATAAATATGAGCAAATGTACTTATTCTCAAACATTACTGCCGAGCTTTAATTGACGTTATATTAACTATAAACTACTTTTCCATGACTCTACGGATTCAATGTCACATGAGCGTGATAAAATTTGTTCAATAATAAAGTCATGTTTATCATCTGATCTATCACCAACAGCATCTTCTAAAACAGTAATATAATAGTCTTTATCTACACTTTCTAATGCCGTGCTCAATACAGCTCCACTTGTAGAGACACCCGTTAATACTAAATGATTAATATCATTTGCACGTAAATAAACTTCCAAGTAACTACCTGTAAATGCGCTAAAGCGTCGCTTAGAAATAATCGGCTCATCTTCTAGTGGTGCTAAGTCTTCAAGTATTCGTGTAGATGCATCTGCTTCAGTAATCGCATATCCTTGAGCTTTAATTGTTGAAAACACTTTATTACTCGAGGAGACATCATTAAAATGCTTATCTAACACTAAACGTATGAAAATGACTGGTATTCGATGTTGTCTTGCTGCTTCAATTGCTCTCTGATTCGCTTTAATAATATTTTTTATTCTAGGTACACTACTCGCTATACCTTCTTGCATATCCAAAACTAATAGCGCCGTTTTTCGAGACATCTTCATTCTCCTTTACTTGTGTAGTTCTAAGTCGTTAAATTCATTATAACGTTAAAATGATGGACAATCTATTCATTGCATTTTGCATATACTTCACAATAATTTAAGGGGGAAATAAGACGTCTTATATACTTAAAAAAATATATAGATGCTCTTCCCCCAATATAATTATGCTTTATTTTTCAACTTATTGCGTCGTGATAACCAAATCATTAGTACACCCATTGCACCAACAATTACAGATATCGGCAACCAATGTTCTTTTATCGTTTCCCCCGCTTTAGGCAAAGATACATTACCATCAGCATTTAATAATCCACTTAACAATCCATTACCTTTACCAAGTGTTAACGTCTTTTCTGGCTTTGGTGTGGGTATATCTGGAATACTGTCTAATAAATTTGATCCTTGATTCATTAAACTTGCTAACTTATTTAAATCTGTTGTTTTCCCATTTTTATTCAATCTATCTAGTAAACTTGGACGATTTACTATTGGTGATAAAACATAGTCTATATCTTTTTTTGTTTGATTGAGTCTCTTTTGTAAATTCAATAAATCATCCGCTTTACCATTCAATGCCGATTTAACTAAATTAAAAATTTTATTTTGATCTGTTTCTATTTTAGTAATTAAATCTGCCAGTAATTTTGCCTTTTGTCTTTCTATACGTGTTGCTAAAATCGTTTCAATTGCTTGTTTTTTATCTTTGGCATTATTCAAAATTGCTTTTAATATATCATCTGAAGACGTGTCGCCAGTTGATGCAAAATGTTTCTTCAATTGGTCAACGATTTGGCGATTTGATAATCCTTTATTCGTCCAATCTTTAGCCAATTTATCTGCTTCAGATTTTCCTAATTTCGTTTGTAAAATTTGAGAAATCAATAGCGACTTATCTTGTGATTGATCAATCAATGACGTTAATAAATCATCACTCGTTGTCAGAGATAGTTGATCAATATGACGAGTAATTTGATCTGCAATTTGTTGATCTGTTTTACCATCAACACGTATATCTTTTAGAATTTTATCTGCCTCGTCTTTATTAAATATACTTTCTAAAATGTTTTGTGTAGCATGCTTTTTATCATCAGTACGTGCAAGTTCTTCCAAAATAATATTTCGTTGACTTTTTATACGCTCTTTCGTCTTATTTACTTCGCTCATTAAGTCTGATTTTTGATTTTTAGGAAGTTGCGTATTTGCAATACGTTGATCTAAAGATTGTAATGTATTCAGTTTATGATATGTGTAATGATGCGTTGAGGCATTACTTTTAGCCAATTTTTCAATCATAGCATGATTAATTTTATCGCTTCCTTGTAATTTATCAGTGAGTCGATTACTATGGCTTTGATTCTCTTCATTTGAAAGAAATTTATTTAACACAACATGTCCAGAACCATCATTATTTGGCGTTTTAGCTACTTCATTTTTATTATCTGTTGTAGACACTGCTGTATCTTTCGATGCATCTTTCGATTTGTGTATTTGCTGATTCAATTGGTCTAAGTCTTCTAACGCCTTATTTACCATTGCTTCATCATTTTTATCATCTTTTTCTCCATGTTTTGTTGTAGCCGTTTGTGACATATCATTTTTCATTGCATTAAGATCATCCTCGCCACTTTGTTGACCCCTATCAACCTTTGAAGAAACCTCATTTAAATCTTTAAGCAATTGATCTAATTTACTGTCTATATCACTTTGACCGTTCATCTCAATGTGAGAACCTTTATTGTCTTTGCTATCCAACTCATTAGCTCGTTTTATGATTTCATCTATTTGCGATGCTGTTTTCGCTTCATTTAGTTGTGCTTTATAATGTGCTTTAGATGAAGCCGATAACTGTTTTAATTGCTCAATTTGACGATTTGCTTTGTCAACTTTGTCTAATAAATCTTGCTTAGATAATATCTCTTTTGAAATTTCAGTATCATTTTCAGATGCAGCTTGGGCATCGTACGGCAAGATATTCGTTAAAATGATACTAGTCGCCATCATTGTCGAACACGATAACTTTACATATAATTGAAACGGTTTCCCTCGATATTTAGCCATCAACATACTCCTTTCTCACTTACTTCCTTAAAAGAATTACATACTATTATATACCTGTTTACAAGAAATTTACACTTATCTATCTAGTTATTGTTGTTAGTAATTATCCACTTATTACTTAGCTTATATTTAAGTAAACCAAAAAAGCATGACGTAATATCATATTGTCCATGTCGCTAACATCATATTACGTCAAATCTTTTATATTAAATGATGCTTTATTTTAGACTGCTTTTTCTTTTTAGCTTTCGAGCGCCTGTTTAAAAACTTGCTCGAATTGTTCACGCGAGATTTCGTGTGCATGTGCTTTTTGTGCTAATAAAGCATCTCGAAACTGTTGTTGATCTTTCAAACTTTCTAACATTTGTATTAATTGGTCTTTACTTTCCATTGTTATCTCATCATTATGCTCAAATAAGTGCTCTGATAGTGTTACTTTAGCATGGTGTGCTGTTTGACGATAACCTAAAATCAACAACTCATAGTCAAACGCTTGTTCCACCGCATTTAAAATTTCATTACCCTCATTGATATCAAGATAAATATCACATAACTGGTATAGTTCATTTACCCTGTCTATATTAATAGATGGGTATAAGTGCACATTAGCATATTGATCAAGTTGCATTAGCTTATCAGACATCTCTGTAATAGCAGCGATGTGAAACTTAAAATCTGGTAAAGTTTCAACCAATACCTTGATGTTACGAAGTTGATCCGAGTTAGTTAATATTACAATTTCTTTAGTATATCTATTACGACTACGATAATTATATAGATATCCGCCTTGTAAAATACGAGATTGAACCTTTGCGTCTGCTATATTGAGCATCGTTTCATATTCGTTTTTATCTGGAATAATAATATTACAATGTCGTTTCATATCACCTTTACACATCAATTGCATATTTCCTGGGACATTACCATCGCACTGTTCTTGCCATACCAAAACATCACTACCATTTGATGGCAAATTATATAACACTGAAAATGGTAGGGCTAGTGAGTTAATAACGAAATGATGTTCCGTAATTTCAAGTTGCTTGATAAAAAATAATACGAATGCGAGCTTTGAAGGGAAAAAGTAAGACTTCCCTTGCCAATCTAATATGACATCAGATGTTACAAAATTTTCATAAATCACTTCTTTACCCTCTGCTGTCATATATTTCTTCAAGATCGCTTTACGATTTAAATCGTAAACAGTTTGTGCAAATTTAATACCATTCTTAGAATAATAATCGACAAATCGGACACGTTGTTGGTCATCAAACCATTCGACACGACTAACAATTCTAGGGCGCTCTCCACTTTGATAAAATATTTTGCCTCGTAGACGTCCCATATCATTAATTGTAGCCGAATTGTTGTTACCTTTAATTTCCCAAAAAGCTGGTACAGTAACCTGATTAAAAAATCGTGGTTTCATATTTTCTGTATTATGATTATCTGCAAAAAATTGATACGGTGATATAACATCGTCCGGTAAAAAGCCATTGTCATTGAGTACAATTGTTAAATCTTCTTCCAACTTACTGGCTTTAAAAGACTCATATAACTTTCGTGAATGATCGTTAAAGTAATCAAATAATTTAATCATACAGCACCTCTTGAACTAATGTTTCCCATTTTAAAATAATATCTTGAGTCATAAATTGCTGTGCCACTTCATAAGAGATGTCATGTGGTGTCTGAGGACCATCGTTAAAATACATTACAATGGCATGAGCTAGTTTTGCGACAACATCATCCACACTATCTTCATCGGTATCAAAAGGTACCAAGTAGCCATTTTCCCCATCTCGAATAAAGGTTGGGTTACCATAATTCACATTTAATCCAATCATACCTAGTCCTGAGCCTACCGCTTCCATTAGTGTTAATCCAAAACCTTCGCTAGTTGATGCAGAAAGAAATAACTCATAATCAGTATAAATTTCATCAAGTTTAACATGCCCTAGTAAACGAATATAATCTTGCGCGCGGTGTGTATCAATAATTTTACGCAGTCGCGTCTTCTCGCTACCTTCTCCATAAATATCAAATGTTAATTTTGGCACTTGTCGTTTAGCCACGATAACTGCTTTGACAAGCCAATCAATATGTTTCTCATTTGCTAAACGAGATGCACTAATCATCGCATATGGCTTTCTTGATAATGTTGGATATGATAATGCATCAATGCTTCCCACAGGAATAGTATAAACACGTGGGCGATAACCTTGATATTGCTCAAATTGTCGACAAACCATATGATTTTGAATATCTGTTGCTGTAATAAAGAAATCAATGTATTTAGCTTTTGAAAATTGATATTCATAATAATTGTTCCATAGTATATGCTGCTCACTCATCATATTATTACTATAATGATCAGCATGAATCACAACACCAACTTTACTATCACCTTTATGCTGCAAAACAGCCTGACCAATATCAGAAGCGCGGTCTAATATGACAATATCGTCTCGGGTTAAATTCAATCGTTGTAAAAAGTATGCAATAAATTCCGTTTTGTTATACAACACCGCATCTTCAAACACATATATAGAGCTGTCTCCATCAATATATTCGTTATAAGCGATGGAACCATCTTCATTATAGAATTGTCGCATATATAATTTCGCTTTATTATCAGCTGGTGCATAATACTCAGAAAATATGCGTGTATAACTATAAAAATCTTTACGTACTAACATACTATTAATTACAAATTCTGCACGATCCACAATGTCTTTTTGCTCATTTTGCAGATAACATGTTACAAATGATGATTTCCCATTAAAATATAGGCGGACTATCTTACCATTTCTTTCTCTAAAACTAATATCATGACCAAGCTCACGTTCAATGTCATCTAACGTGTACGTTGTTGGTGCTATAGAAATATCACTAAAATACTGATACAACCAAATAACTTCTTGATCTTCAAACCCAATGTTTTGCGTTAATGTCTGTATGTTCTCTGACTGTATAAAATCTAAAAACACAAATTTAGTGTCTTGATTTGTACGTCTCAATAATTTAGCACGGTAAGCTTGTGCATATTCAACACCGCTACTCGCCCAGCCTATACCAAAGTTTATATTATATATTGTCATGCGCTACCCCTTTTCATTTATGGAAAATGTATAACTGGCATACCCTCTTTATCAAATGTAATCATGCTTTGACAAATATTTTTCACCATTCTTTTTTTGATATTTCGTGTCATAACTTCAAATGAATCTAATGCAACTCTATGGTATTCAAAAATAGCGTTACGTTGCCCATTTTGTCGTTGATTAACGCTTGCTTTTAATTGTTGTAAATAGTCGACTTGTTCTAACCAACATGAATCAATTGCTTTCAAAAAGACTTTTTGAACGAAAATATTATAATAATATGCACTTTGCATGTTTTTACGATTCAAAGCTACTTGCTTTTCAAATTGCTCTAATAAAAATGTCACTACTGCTTGCTTATCTTTAAAATTAACACAAGCCACATCTTTATTAAATTGGAAACTTAAATTTCGATAAATATACTCGACAACACGCGATTTTGTTAGCACCTTTTCCTCATTTACAAACATTTCAAATACATCTTTAGCTAACGCTTTAAAATCTCGATTCTCAGCATCATCTATTTCTAAAACTCGATTGCGTTCCTCGTATACAAGATCTCGCTGTATACTAATGCTTTTTTCAAATTCATTAGCCATTTCACGAGCTTTAACCCCTTGTTCTTCCGAGATACGCTGCGCTTTAACTACAATTTGCTTAACTTTGCGATTAAACAAACTACTTTGCGATAATCGTTGTGCATCTAATGAATATAATTGATTATTTTCCGCTAAATTACTATCGCTCCATCGCTTAACTAAATAATCATCTAGTGAAATATATATACAAGATGATCCTGGATCCCCTTGTCTACCAGAACGGCCACGTAATTGCCTGTCTACACGGCTATTTTCCATATGTTCATGAATAATAACAGCTAATCCACCTAATGCTTCGACACCTTCACCAAGTTTAATATCTGTGCCTCGACCTGCCATACTAGTCGCAACAGTCATGGAACCAATTTGCCCTGCTTCAGCTATCATCTGCGCTTCTTTTGCAACATTTTGCGCAATGAGTAAATTATTAGGAATATCCATTTGGAATAATACTTTCGAAAAGTATTCAGCCGCTTCAGCAGTTCTCGTTATGAGTAAAACCGGTCGCCCCGTTTCATGAAGTTCAACTATATCATGAATCATCGCGATGTTTTTCTCATCAACTGAACGAAACACTTTATCTGGTTCATCGATACGTTGAATCGCTTTATCAGTTGGTACTTGTACGACTATTTTTGAATACAAATCAAAGAACTCTGATTCGCCTAATTTTCCTGTAGCTGTCATACCTGAAAATGATCCAAAAAGTTTAAATAAATTCTGGAAGGTAATTGTTGCCATAACACTTTTATCTGTTGAAACCTCCATACCTTCTTTCGCTTCAATAGCTTGGTGAAGTCCAGCTTGCAACTTAGTTCCCGGTAACATACGACCTGTAATACGGTCAATTAAAACAATATCACCATTATATACGAAATAATCGACATTAGATTCAAACAAATATTGCGCGCGCAGTGCTAGATTAATATTACGCACTAAGACCATCGCTTGTTCGCTATATAAATCTTCAACATTAAAGTATGATTGTGCCGCTTCAATACCTTGATTTAACAGCCATATTTCTTTTTTGGTCTTCTTCATTTTAAAATGCACGTCTTCAATCAATGTATCTACAAACTCTTTCACAATATGAAATAGATTTGATTGTAATCTTGGTGCACCCGAAATAACTAATGGTGTTTGAGCAGCATCTAAAATGATTGAGTCCACTTCATCAATAATACCGTAATTTAATTGTGGTAAAAATTTTCCTTCCGCACTATCTGCCAAATTATCAATTAAATAATCAAAACCGAGACGTCCATTAGTTGTATATATAATATCATGTTCATATATATTACGTTTTTCCCCTTTTTAATACTCATAATCCACAATATCAACAAAACCTAATGAAGAAGTTAAACCTAACCATTCATATAATGGTTGCATCTCTTCAAAATCACGCTTCGCTAAATAATCATTCGTTGTAATTAAATATGTTCCTTTTCCCGAAAGTGCATTTAAATATAAAGGCATCGTTGCTGTTAATGTTTTACCTTCGCCTGTTTGCATCTCCGCAATGTTACCTTCATGCAATACAATCGCTCCGATTAACTGAACTTCTTTAGGATACATACCTAATACTCTCCAGCTCGCTTCACGTGCCACTGCATAAGCTTCAGGTAACAATGTGTCTAGTGTATCAACTCCTAATGCTAAACGTTCTTTAAATTCTATTGTCTTTTGTTTTAACGCATCATCAGAATATGATTTAACTTCATCGCTCCATGTATTGATGCGTTTCACTATTTTTCTAATCGACTTTAGTCTTAATTCGTTTATCGTAACATCTAGTTTATGTTTCATTTACTTCCCCACCATTCAGTTTCGATACATCTAAGTAATCTAAAAATCGTACTGGATTCATTAAACGTGACATATAATTTAGATGGTTGTCTTGCTCTTCTTTAAAATAAACCTCGACATTTGTATCTTTTAGTTCATGATTTCCTGGGACATGTTCTTTAAACCAATCTTTTAAATCATCATCTTCATGGCTTGTACGATACACTTTGCAATCTAAATGCTGAGCGACATAAGTTGCAAAAACATTTGACTTTGACCCATAACTAATCAAGTTAATAGCCTTTATGGTATCTTGACTTTGCAAATCATTCTTTAGTTGCTTAATATTTCCCTCGATATTGTCGTCCATCCAACGTTCAACGAGCCAAACATGACCAAACGGTTTCAAAAAATCATTCGAAATAGTTGGATAGGCGTCAGATGGTTCTGCAATAATGACATTGATCCTATCATTTCCATATTGGTCATCGCCTATCTTCGTCACCCGCATGCTTTTATACTCTAAATCATCTTGATGCGTCATCTCTGTAATTGTTAAACATCTAAATATAAGACTCGTCGATGCTGCATTCATCATTTTTATTTTATAAGCATAGGCTTCATCAGGATATTGAATCGTAATACTATTTGACTTTACAATCTCAGTACTTAGTTTTGTGCCATTTTTATTATAAAAAATGATGATAAAATACACTGAACCAGCAGGCGTTGCATCAAAATCAAAATGCAATTTATAATGCTGTCCTCTACGCAAAATTGGTAAACTTGGCGCACTTTTATATTTTGAAAATTGTTTTAACATCAACCACTCATGAATCGGTAATCCAGAGGGCATCAAAGGATTTATAAAAGTCACTTCACCATTTGAAAATGATACTTTTGAGCCATACATAAATGTAGTTTGTGAAATATAATTCCAAGTAACTTTAAATGTTTTGTTTTTCAGCATGTTGAACTCTCCCAAACTTGTCTTCCAAAATAATGTTGTAAAAATTAACAAACCAACTTGCAATGGTAGGTGAATCATCATTATGTCGCCCAGGAATACTGCGATTCATCACTCTTGCTTGGTGTGCTGTCAATACAGGTAGTAGCTCTTGAAATGCATGTGGATCATAATCATCATGTTGCATATATGCTATGGCAAAAACAGTTTGTGACAATGATTTCTTTTGGAATGTTTGCCAAAATTTTTGATTTAATGCCTGTATCGACGCTTGAGATGTATCACCTTCATTAGACACCAGGACGTCTAATGCTGTACCGAACTCTTCTGGTCTAAGTAATCGCATATGTTCAGCAATCGTTCCAATATTAACAAGTGGTTTACCAACAATAATTGCCTGAGGATTTAACTGAGCACCATAATACAAGGCACCAAATGAACCCATAGATAAACCAGATAATATTAATTCATGTGATTTAAAATTCAGCTTTTCTAATGTCTCGTCAATAACATTGATAATACCTTGTTCATATTCAGATGAACCGATATAAAAGCTACCACCTTCAACACGAGGATCGCCGATAAGTAAAAACGGTGCATTCATACGTTTCATCATATAATATCCTTCGAAACCTTCCGCTGTTCGATAACCACTAAAATATACGTTTAGTGGTGGTTTCATATCACCAGGGTGGAAATAATAAATAAATTCCTGTCGTTGACTATCTACGAAACGACTACCACCGAGTAAAAATTGACCCATGTCTAATCTAGACCATCGTTTGTGTATAGGTCCTAAATGTACCGTCCCGTTCCCACGCGCCTTAACAGTTACACTTATATAAGCATCAAATGGTTTCGTAGGTATCTCTAAAGGACTGTCTAACATATCATCAGTCAATACGATTTGTTCAATTAATGCACCATCAGCGCCAGTCTGAATCAATCTAAATGTATATTGCAACTCGACCGCACCATCAATATCAAATTCTGGCCATATTTGAATAACTTTATCTTTATCGTAAACGAGATTATTTTGCCAAGATGCGATAGGTTTAAATTCTTTTCCAAATTCTCCACTCAACGTGAGCTCTGAATTACCTTGGTAAACGACATCTCCTTTAAAATTCGGATGAACAAGTGCTAACTTAGGAGAAACCTTATCTCCATACTGTCCTGAGAAGCTAACTGCCTCTAATTTATTATTACGTTCTTCAATGTTCCGGTAATGTAATGGTTGAACAACGTATTTTTGGACATTTTCGTCTTGTTCATATTCAACTGACCAAAATGATTCATCAACATACGTATTGTATGGTTCGCTTATCATTCGTAATAAATTCGTTAATGTCTCCGAGTATGGTGCTTGAATATAGATAAAATCAAAGCGCCCTTCTGCTTCAACAATCGCTTCAATAGCCTCTACATAACCACTATCAAATTCAAACAATCCAATATCGAAGTAATCCCAACTCACACCTTTTTTGTGTTGGAAAATAGGTTCTAAATCGTCTCCTCCAATTTGCAAAACTCTAAATTTACGTGGCATCATTTTCACCTTCTATTAACTCATCGAGCTGATTAATAATATTCTTAGAAGCATATGCATCTATTAATTTTAAAGAATAGGCGTACGCATAATTCCAATTTTTCAAATAAAACAAATAATAATTTAACGCATCATCTAATTCATCAACTGTATTTATAATACGGCCATTGTCATAATCAGAGACGTAATCTGTTTGTTGACCATTAATTTGTGGAATCCCAGCGCTAATTGCACTAATTTGTAAATACAAATCAGGTTCTTTTGACATATCTATCACAAGTCGCAACGTCCGCAATGCTTCTACAACATCATGTTCAGCATGTATCGTCTTAACAGCAATGATGTCATCTTGATCTTCAGGTGTCATTAATGCTGAAACATTAACATCCGCATTCTGTTTAGCTTGGTATTCCTCATTTACCGACGCAATACATTCACGAAGCCACATCGGTATGTCATTTTGATGGCGCGTTAATAAAATTAAACGGTAATTATCTTCTTGTGCGATATAATCCACAAGTCGTTGCATCATTTGTTGCAAATCAGCGTCACTCATACCATCTATCCATACACCTATAAATGTTTCCATCAATTGACTACTTATATTAGGTGATTGTCTCGTTTCAAATGGCGTGATTCGAATCATTGTATTCTCTCGCTGATACTTCTCTTGATGACTAATTAAATCACGTTCTAGTTGCACACTATCAACAATTAAATGGGCATTCTTTACGATAGATTGATATTCCTCATCTGACACAGTTTCATTTCTATTTTTAAAAAATGAATAACTTAATAATTTCGCCGGAATATGATTGGCTATTTGTCGATTGTGCCTAGCATCTGAAGCCACAATCACATGATCATCTTCATGTATTTGTTGTGCAATCATTGCTTGAAATTTTTCTTCAATTAGTTGAGCCATATTGTTATATTCTGTTTGTTGATAGTGATGTTGATATCTTTTTGAAACAGTGACTCGTCCATTTTTTAAGTTTTCATAAAGCACACAATCTCCATTAATCGTTAAATATTCTTGGTAAGAAGCCTCTCCCTGATTATCAAAATAACGTATAGCTGATAAATAACCTCTGTCATCAAAAATATAACGCCGTTGTAACTGATCTCTTTCAAATTCTTCAAACCAAATTGAATATCCTTCTTGACTAAAATAAATATTTGTATAGGTCTGTTCACTCGTCACACATTTTAATAAATACGGCGTGTACACAAACTCAACATCATCCGGCCATTTTAAGTGATGATAATTAATCGCTTGTGGCGCATGGTGACTGAATCCTTGAATTTCATCAAACACAGACCAATACTTTGTTTCATACAAATCATATCGATGTAAAAATGTTCTTATATTCGGCGCATGATTGAGAACAATCAGTTGATAATCTAAATTATTTTCAAGGTGCATCCCCATTAAACTAATCATATCGTCAAATTCCGTCTTATTTTGCATCTGATAATACGGCACAGTCGTGTCTTGCCACCATCGTTGGTCATCGTACCAAGCTGGAATAAAGTATTTCATAATTACCTCCTTACCAATACTGGTTTAAAAATGGCTTATATTTATCAAAATATAAATATGTACGAATTGTTTCTGCAATATTAATACTGATGTAAACTAATACAATCAGTTGTACTGAGAAATAAATTTCAGTAGATAAATGCGGTACAAACAATGTGAAATAAAGCGGTATACCAATAATGACTGTAACTAATGCCGATCCAAACCAACATACGCGTCTTGCTTGATAATTTAAATAACGTTCTGTATCCTTACCAGGTTTAACTCCTGAAAAATAATTGCCACTTTTCAAGAAGTCTTTTGATTTTTGTTTTGTATTTATTAAAAATCTCGATAAAAAATAACCCAATAACATTTGAATCACTAAATATACTGAAATACCTACTGGACTATCAAACGTCAGCATTGGCATGTCATCTGATATGCTTTTATTAAAAATTGATAAAATAAAATGAATGCCACTTTTTAAGAAAACAAAAGCTGAAATGCTCATCATTAATGTAATACTGCCTGCAGGATTAACCTTCCAAGACAAATAAGATTTCATATTTGTAGCCGAGACATTCATCAAATCAATATACGGAATTCTAACTTCTACTAATTCAATGAATAATAGGATAAACAATGTGATTATCACAAGGATGATTAACAACGCAATCACAATATGACTTGCATCTATATATTCCATTTTTTGATGCATCATTGATTTAATAATGCTAACCATTACAATCGGCATTGGTCCTGCGATGCCGTAACGACTATTTTTGTCAGCTAACCAAACTAATAACATCGTTCCAGTAACCAAAATCAATATTGTTAAGTAAATATTGTCTTGATGAACACGTTGTTTCGAAACATATTCATGAATCACAAAATAACTTTGAATAACACTTAAAATCAATGTTAAGATGCGCTCTTTATAATGCTTCTCAAGACTTGTTTGTTTCATGTATTTATCCATATTCCGATAAGAAATCAGCATCAAGATAATCATTGATGTTAGCCACGGACCTAATCCCAAAGTAAAAATGTTTAAAGTATTAACGTCTCCACCCATATTAGAAATAGCTATTTTAAAAAACGACTCATGTTTTACTTGCATATCGTTATACGAAACGATAGAAATATTTGTACCTAATATATAAATAAACAAGATAAAACATGTGTAAAGTATACGTTTATATATAATTTTATATTCGTATTGTTGTAAAAGTTTTAACATGTTACACCTCTTTTATATCAAAAACATTAAAAAGACTAAGGATATTTCACTAATTATTAAAATCTGATATAGATTTTTTAGTGAACAACGCCCCAGTCTTTTTAATTTTAGCCAGCTATAAATTCAATTTATGCTTGAGAATCATCTTGATCATTTTCATCTTTCTTTTTCTTTCTCTTCATTAAACCTAAACCAACTAATAATGTCATAACGCCACCTAGTAATCCATTTTGTTTTATTGAGTCACCTGTATCTGGCAATCTTTCTTCACGTTGCGCAGGTTCAGCATCATGTTTTGATGATACAGATGTCGCACTTAATGTTGACTGAGATTCATTTGTATTTGGTGCTATGGACTCACTTGTTGAAATAGATGTGCTCGTGAAATGAGTCTGACTCGTACTCATCGAATTTGACGGATGTATTGAGTTAGATTCTGATGTACTCATTGACATTGAGTTAGACATACTTGATGATGTTGAGTCGCTTATTGAAACTGACGCACTTTCCGAATTAGACGTACTTAATGACGTTGATGCGCTTGTTGACACTGATTCTGAGTCACTCATTGATGTTGAGTCAGATACACTCGTTGAACCAGATGTACTTAAGGAACTAGACGTACTCGATGAGTCAGATACGCTCGTTGAACCTGAACCTGACGTACTTAATGATTCGGATACGCTCGTTGAACCTGAACCTGACGTACTTAATGATTCTGATGTGCTTGTTGAAGTTGAACCACTTGTTGAGCCAGATGTACTCAATGATTCTGAGTCACTGATAGAAGTTGAATCACTTGTAGATTCTGATTCTACAGCACTTTGTGAACCACTGATACTTATTGAAGTCGAATCACTTATACTGTCTGATGTTGATAATGACGTCGACACCGACGTGCTTTGTGATTTCGATGTACTTGCACTTGCTGACATTGATGATGATATCGATGTGCTTAACGAACCTGATGCGCTTGTGCTTGTTGACTGGCTTTGTGCCATAGAATCACTTAGCGACTCTGATGTACTCGTTGAGCTCGAGTCACTTACACTTATTGAACCTGATATTGAGTCACTTAAACTTGTCGATGTTGAAACTGATACGCTTCCGCTCATTGAATCAGATGTTGAAAGTGATGTACTCGTTGAATTTGATCCACTGATGCTAGACGAATCGCTTGTAGACATTGAGTCACTTTCTGATGCACTGATGCTCATAGAGTCAAATTGACTATTACTTGTTGAGCTTGACTGCGAATCGCTCACACTTGTTGACGTTGATTCTGATCCACTCATACTTTGCGAGCTACTCAATGATTTTGAATCACTTAATGAATCAGAAGTGCTAAGACTTGTGGAACCACTTAAAGATATTGATCCACTTAATGAGTCGGAGTCACTTGTACTAGTAGAATCACTCATTGACATTGAATCACTTAGCGAGCTAGACTCGCTTACACTTTCTGAACCACTTAATGATGTCGAAGTGCTCAATGAACCTGATGTACTTGTTGAAGTCGAACCACTTGTTGATTTTGAATCACTTAATGAATCAGATTCACTCACGCTTTCTGAACTTCTTAGTGACGTCGATACACTTAATGATGACGAATCGCTTGTGCTTACTGAATCACTCATCGATTGTGAGCCACTCAATGAACTAGACTCGCTTACACTTTCTGATTTTCTTAATGACGTTGAGACGCTCAATGAGCCAGAATCACTTACGCTTGTTGAACCACTCATCGATTTTGAGTCACTTTCAGAATTAGATTCACTTACACTTTCTGAATCATTTACAGATTCTGACATACTTTGTGAATCAGATATGCTTGCGCTCATTACTTCACTAGCCGATGTTGATGTGCTTGTCGAATCACTTAACGATATAGACGCACTCATCGAACCAGATGTACTCGTACTTGTTGAGTCTGATGTTGAATCACTCACACTATCAGATAATGACGTTGAATCACTCACACTTGTTGATGTACTTGTTGAAAGCGACATACTTTGTGAATCAAGCGTACTTGTACGCATCGAAGTACTAGTTGAAGCTGATGTACTACGAGAGTCACTTGTTGATGTTGATGTACTTGCCGATCCAGATGCACTTGTACTTCTTGATGTGCTTTGTGAATTGCTTAATGATGTTGATGTTGAATCGGATTCACTTGTACTTTCTGATGTTGAGCCAGATTCTGATGTACTTTCCGATACTGACTCACTTGCAATAGTAGACATTCGGTTTGATGTTGATGTGCTTTGTGAATTACTTAATGATGTTGATGTGCTTTGTGAATCGGATTCACTGCTTTGCATTGACGCTGACTTTGAATCACTTAATGATGTTGACGACGAATCGGATTCACTAATGCTCGCTGAGTTACTGAGCGATGTTGACGTACTTGCTGATCCTGAGTTGCTTGTACTTGTTGAGTCACTGAGCGATGTTGATGTACTTTCTGATTTTGACTCACTTGTGCTTGTTGATATACTCTGTGAATCGGATTCGCTTTCTGAACCACTTAATGATGCAGATGTGCTTGTTGAACCTGATTGGCTTGTACTTTTAGATATACTTGTTGAATCGCTTAGTGACGTTGATGTCGATGTGGATTCACTTGTGCTGCCAGACTGACTTGTATATGATGATGTGCTTTGTGAATCGGATTCGCTCGTGCTTGTACTTGTTGAGGTTGAGGCACTTTGGCTTGCTGAGTTTGAGTCTACACCACTTTGATTCATTGAGGCACTCAGTGACAATGATGTACTCGTTGAGTCAGACAAACTTTCTGATGTTGACAAACTTGTACTTCCTGATGTTGATTGGGACACGCTCAGGCTCATTGATGTTGATTCGGATGTACTTTCACTTGATGATGTTGAGCCGGATTCACTCTCACTCGTTGAACCGCTTAATGATGTCGATGCACTTAATGACTCTGATTTTCTTGTACTGATTGAATCACTTGTCGACATTGATGTACTTAATGAATCAGACTTACTATCACTTGTGGAATCACTTAATGATGTTGACAAACTTGTAGAGTCAGACAAACTTGTACTCGTTGACGTACTCAGTGATGTTGAAACACTCTCGCTCTTAAACGTTGACGTTGATTCACTGTTACTTGTCGATGTTGAAATGGACGCACTACCACTTGTTGAATTACTTAATGATGTTGAAGTGCTACCAGATTCTGATGTACTGTCTGATAATGACGTACTCGCACTTGTCGAACTACTCACTGACTCTGATGTTGATTCAGACGTACTTACACTTAATGATTCACTTAAAAAAGCAGATGCACTTTTCGACTCTGAATCACTTGTACTATTTGATTCACTTAATGATATAGACGTACTCTCTGAACCAGATATCGCTTCACTGATAGAATCGCTCGTCGACGTTGAGTCGCTCGTTGAATCAGACTCTGATGTACTTAAGCTTGTGGAATCACTCATAGATGTTGATGTGCGTTCTGAATTACTTGTACTTAACGATGTCGAAGTACTTACCGAACCAGATGTACTTGTTGATACACTTTGTGATATTGATTCACTTGATGCAGTTGAAGCTGATTTGCTATCACTCGTTGAATCACTAAACGACGTTGATATGCTTGTTGAATCGGATTGACTTGTGCTCATTGAACCAGATGTACTTTGTGATTCCGACATACGTACTGAACTACTTGTTGATGTTGATGTGCTTGTTGAGCCAGACTGACTTGTACTCAATGATAATGACTTACTGTCAGAATCCGATGTACTTATCGAATCACTTAATGATTCTGATGTACTACCTGACTGAGACGTGCTCATTGAACTACTTACAGACATTGATTTACTGTCTGATGCAGCTAATGATCCACTTGTACTCATAGAATCGCTTATCATTTCAGACGTGCTCATTGAGTCTGATGTGCTTGTTGAGACACTTTGTGACCCCGCTACACTTAATGATCCAGATACTGAATCACTTGTGCTCGTTGAATCGCTTAATGACTCTGATGTACTCATCGATTTAGAATCGCTTGTACTTAATGATATTGATGTACTTTGTGAATCTGATTTGCTTGTTGATGCACTCACTGAATTCGAAATGCTATTAGAAATACTTATAGATTCTGATGTACTACCTGACTCACTTAATGATTCTGATGTACTAATTGAATTTGATGTACTATCACTTACCGATTGTGATGTACTAGCCGAATCTGATGTGCTTGTTGATAAGCTTTGTGACTTAGACAAGCTTCCTGATGTACTCATGCTTACTGAATCACTTAACGATGTTGATGTACGCAATGAATCAGATGTACTTGTTGATAGACTTTCGGATTTTTCAGTACTGCTAGAGTTCGAAATAGAATCGCTTAATGATGTTGATTTACTAACTGAACCTGACATGCTTGATGATACACTTTGTGAATTTACTAAACTTGTGCTTGTTGAGCTTGATTCACTATTACTTTCAGATGTACTTAATGACTTAGATGCACTCACTGAATCAGATAAACTTGTACTTGTTGATTTCGAAGTACTAACTGATGTTGAAGTCATTATTGAACCAGATGTGCTCGTAGAAGCACTTTGTGAGTCAGCTTTACTTGTTGACACACTTTGTGATTGTTGGGTACTTCCCGATGTTGATACGGAATCACTCATACTATTTCTTGTTACTTCATATTTAAAAGTGGTTGTCGTTTTGTTACCACTCGCATCTGTGGAAACGATTGTAATAGTACTTGTACCAATGTTTGTTGGTGTACCACTAATAGTATTATTTGTGCTGTCGAATGTTAATCCAGACGGCAATCCTGTGACTGTATTTGTTACTGCATTACCACTATTGTCCTGCGTAGCAATTTTAATCGGTGATATTGGAGAAAAAACTTCTGATGATTTATCTCCTATTGGCGTCACTGCTGGTGCTGTCGTATCCACAACATTTATTGTAAAAGTTGTCGTCGATTTGTTATTTGCTTGGTCAGTAGATACTACTGTCACTGTTGATTGACCAATTTTTGTTGGTGTCCCAATGATTGAATTCGTTGCACTATCATAACTTAATCCGCTTGGTAATCCTGTAACTGTATTTGTCACAGTCCCTGTACCATTATCCGTTGTAGTCAACACAATAGGATTCATTGTTTTACCCACTTCAATGGTTTGATTGCCTACAGTTACAGTTGGTGCTTTTACATCAGTAAAATAATATGTCACTGATTGTCCAGCATTCGTCATTTTTACAGTTTTATTTGTATCATTATAAGTTGATGCATATGAACTATCGACAGATGTGTAGTTATATCCTTTAGCAGTCAATGCAGATTGTTGATTATCGATTGTCACGACTTGATCAACATTTCCTGAATATGTTTTTGGGGGAATAATATCTTTACCTGTTGTTACATCAACGTATCTCACTTGTGTAACAGCAGATTCTGTATATTCGAATGTTCCAAATTGTACTTGTTGTAAATTTGTCGCACCACCTGTTGAGGCTGTCATTGATAATGAAAAGTTGGTCGTACCACTTTTCGCAATCCAATCTGAAATATTACGTGTCCATGTTTGACCTGCATATTTAACGGTCATAACTTTTGTATCACCATTATAATTAATATCAAAATCTTGGAACGTGTTGTTTGTAGGTTGAACATTTAACTTCGCAGCATTATCAGCTGTTGAACTTGATGTATACGTTGTCGCAACACCATAACTATCTGTTGTTACAAAGGCACCAAACGCACCTCCACCAGCTACATTAGATGGGTCAGCTTTCGCCTTTGCAGCTGAATTTGGCGTAGATGTATTGTGATACGTATCCAATTTGAAACCAAATGCGTTACTTAAGCCACCAATACCTACTGCGGCACCGTTTAACCCTGTTTCACCTAATACACCTGGTGGAAAGGCAAAACCGATACCATCTCCACCATTTCCATGCCCTTCATATTTGTTACCTAAATTTACTTTTCCAGAAAAATGAAAACTCTTATTAGAGTCAATACGTGTTCCTAATGTAATGGCACCTTTTTGACTGTAAGTATCTTGCGTTAACGTCACAATACCGGTACTTTGGTCATAAGTGGCATTACCTGAAGTTGTCATATATTGTTTTAAGTTATCTTTATTAACTGTAATTGTATTAGCAGTTAATGCGGTTGTCGTCGCTGCTGACGCAAATGTTGACATAGCTAAGCGACTGAAAGTTCGAAGTTTTACTGGTGCGGTGCTAGTTGACGTTGTGCTAGTTTTGTTTAAGTTGGCTGAAGATGGCGTTGTGCTTTGTGAAGTGTTATTTGATGCAGTACTTTGATTTGTTGATGTATTAATTGGTTGTTCTGTACTTGAAGTTGAAGCTACAGATTTAGTATCAGAACTTGATGTAGTATTCTTTGAGGATGTTGATTCTGATGTAGATGTCAATTTTTCTTGTTGATTGCTTGTACTATTAGTTGTCGAAGTGACATTCTCAGACTTTTCACTTGAGACTGTGTCACTATTTGATGTTTGTACCGAACTACTATTTTTCGTTACGCTTGTGGAATCGGCTGTTGATGTTGATGCATCGATTGTCGTTGAGTTTTGATTACCTACTGTTTCACTTTGTGTATTTAATTCAGATGTTAATGGTGCATCAGAAGCCGCAAAAGCTTGCTGGTCATGCAACATGTTTACCGTGAATGCACCACCAATAACCGCTGTAGTTTTCAGTCCGTATCCCGTCATTTTTTTACTAATGCTTTGATTATCTTGACTCACTATACTATGACTAATAAATGGTAGTCCCATTATTTTGAACATTTCTATTTCTTTAATTCCGGATTTCACCCAATTTTTTCCAGATTTATAAAGTCTTACTCTTGTTTTTTCGTTTGCTAAGCTGTCATGAAATTCTTTCTGTCTTTTACTCATGTAATAACTCCTTGTATTATCTTTACATTCATTAGATTATAATATATGCCACTATTCAATTTAATACAACTCTTTTTTCAAATAAAAAATACTTAATTTGTCAAAATCCAATTTTTCTCAAAAGTATATTCTTTGATGAAATCGCTTTCTTTATTGTGTGGGATTTAGTATAATTTTTTAACTATATTCTGAATAACATGCCTTATTATGTTTATATAATTTTGAAAATCAGTGCTTATCGTCTTGGACATCTTTTATTTATTTGGTAAAAACTTCTTTTTATTAAAATGTATTTATCATCCACCTTTTATTCATTAACAGTCAATTTACAACTAAAAGATAAATATTATATTTATAATACATCTTTAATATTAAAGTAATATCAATATATTTTCAATAAACCTAGTGTTATATATCTGAATTTCTAAAAAATTCTTCTTTAAAATTATAAATATAGCGACATATCGCTTCCCGGTTTTGAAATATAAAAATACATCGAAACTAATTTCAACGTGTAGTTTCGATGTATTGAAAATGATTGAATTCATTATTTTTTGTTATCTGATTGATTATCAAAATTCCTTCCTTCTAAACCTGCAAGCTCTTCTTTAGAAGCTGATGGTGCTTTCATTTCAAATATTTCATTCACAACCGTGTAATCATAATATCCTAACCTAGCAATAGGTTTAATCGACTTAATGTCTAATTTACCGTTATCAAGAATGACCTTATCGTCAATATGAACCTGAGCAACTCTTCCTATAACAATATCAACTGTTGATACAGGGTCTCCTGTCGGAATACAAATAGTTTGAACGTACTCACATTCAAAATGTACTGGCGATTCTTTGACTCGATAACCTGGTGCTTCTATACATGCTTCTTTCGTCACACCTGCATATTCAAATTCATCCTCTTCAGGTGGTAGTGCCTTCGACGATAAATTAACAGCTTCTCTTAAATCATACGTGGCCATGTTCCATACAAACCATCCTGTCTCTTCTGCATTTTTTACTGTATCTTTACGCTCATGATCACCAAGAACAGATTGATTTGCTGCGAACATAACCATAGGTGGATCCCAAGTTAAGTTTTGATACTGACTATAAGGTGCTAAATTATCTTTCCCATCTTTCGATACAGTAGAGATCCACCCTATTGGACGTGGTACTGTACTACTTTTAAATGGATCGTGTGGTAAGCCATGACTCCTTACACCTTGCTTCGGCGAATAATTCATTCTATCCTCACCCCTTATTAGTAATTACATTTAAGGTTACGCTCTCATGACATAAGCGTCTAATATAAATAATCAATTTATTTATAAGTAGAAACTATATATGACGTGGTTGCTTATAATTTGCGTTCTTGATTCGAAAATTTCAGATAAGGATTTATGCAATTAATAATTAATGATGTTTTTTGTTAATTTAATTAATATTAGTTAATATAATCAATATTAGCTTATAATAATATTGAATAACATTATTTTAGTTTTTGTATAATTTGCCTATCAACTGAAAAACAGCTAATACAAAGGAGCTAATGAAGATATGAGAAAAATTATGCGAATCTTATTATGCACATCAATCATAGTAAGCGGTTGCTCTTTCATACCAAAGAACCAAACAAAAGATATCCCAAAGACGGTTAGCGTCAAAGATTATGATGGTCAATATATTGGTGAGCATAAAAAAAGAAATGAAGTATTTCCGAAAAAACATAAAGATGAAGCGATCAAAAAATACAAAGACTACGTGAAAGACACCTTTGGTTATGATTGTAAAATTAATTTAGTTGAGGCCTATACTAATAAATCTGGATTTAGCGAGAAAAGTAAGGTAGATGGTATCTCAGTGGTTGGTACTATCAATTATGACGTTCCTTTTCAACTCCAATTGCTTTTTGTTGAATCTGGAAATAGCATAACTATTTCAACATTTACACCTGGTCATATAAATGAAACATCAGCGGCCGTTGCAGCCATGATGTACAAACGTTATGAACATGAAATTGAACAAGCTCGATTAAAATTTAAATCAGAAGTTGAGAAAAATGGTTATTATGCCATGAATGAAAAACTTCAAAAGAAACAAGAATTTAACGGCGTTACAAGGCAATACTTGAATTTCAGAACAGATAGTATCGATGATCTGGATAAGTTCAAAAAAGAATTCAAACCTGTTATGCACTTAAAAGGTGATGCATTCGATCAACAGTTACAAAATTTAATTAATAAATATCCTGAAATTAAGAAAAGCATGAAATCTGACTTTATTGCCTATTATGATAAGAAAAGCACAAAAAATGTTAATAAATATTCATGGGATTTACAAATACCAACCAATGACACAATGAAAAAAATACCTGGATCGAAAATGATGTATTTTTATAAAGACAGTGTTTCTCCATCTGAAATTGGAGAAGATGGTAAGTTAGAAAATAAAACTAATAAAATAACTATGTCTGGTGGAAATTGGGAAGAGATTCAAAAAGAAATAAAGTAGCGCAATGTCAAAAAACAAATATTTTATATTTATATCCCCAAAGCACTAATTATCATGAGGAGTCATTAAAAATGAGAAAACTGATAGGCTTCATATTATGCACATCAATCATAGTAAGCGGTTGCTCTTTCATACCAAAGAACCAAACAAAAGATATCCCAAAGACGGTTAGCGTCAAAGATTATGATGGTCAATATATTGGTGAGCATAAAAAAAGAAATGAAGTATTTCCGAAAAAACATAAAGATGAAGCGATCAAAAAATACAAAGACTACGTGAAAGACACCTTTGGTTATGATTGTAAAATTAATTTAGTTGAGGCCTATACTAATAAATCTGGATTTAGCGAGAAAAGCAAAACAGATGGTTTAGTAGTCGTCGGTACTGTTAATTATGATGTTCCTTTTCAGTTTAGACTGATATTTGTTGAATCTAGAAATGGCGTAACTATCACAACATTTACACCTGGTCATATAAATGAAACATCAGCGGCCGTTTCAGCCATGATGTACAAACGTTATGAACACGATATAGAAAAAGCTCGGTTAAAATTTAAATCAGAAGTTGAGAGAAACGGTTATTATGCCATGAATGAAAAACTTCAAAAGAAACAAGAATTCAACGGTGTTACTAAACAATATTTAAATTTTAATACCGTTAGTATAGATGACCTAGATAAGTTTAAAAAGGAATTCAAGCCTGTCATGCACTTAAAAGGTGATGCATTCAATCAACAGTTACAATCTTTGATTAACAAATATCCACAAATACAAAAAAATATGAAGTCCGAGTTTATTGGCTATTACGATAAAGATGCAAATAAAGAAACTGTAGCTGATTATGCTTGGAGTCTAAAAAAACCCACTAACGAAATAATGAAAACATACCCAGGTGAAAAACGCATGAGATTTTACAAAGATAAAGTATCACCTTATGAACTTGATCAATATGGGCGCTTAAATCCTGATGCAGATGAAATATATGTTATCGGGGGCAATTATAATGAGAAAAAATGATCATATAACCGATTTAGATGCTATTGAATTAAGTAGTGGGTGGAATTACAATGACAAAATAACCTTGTCAGACGAGATTCATGTTAATGGAAATAAATATAAAGTTATTAAAGATCAAAAACCGACTAATACAGGTCTCGGTTACAAGTTATATGAACGTTATGATAATGATAGAAGTACAGGAAAGTTAATCATATCATTTGATGGTACTGACTTTAGTGACCCGAACGATGTAGGTACAGATTTAAGACTCGCTGGAGACTCCATTCCAAATCAATTGGAAGAAGCACACAAAGTGTATTCTGATTTAAAACAAAAATACAGTGATGCAAGTTCTTTAAGTGATATTGAATTTTATAATAAATATAAAGAAGCGTCTATTGATTACAAAGGAAAATCAATCACAAATGCAGGGGGTAATTCACTCTCTGGAGCCATAGCCCAGTATTTAGGTGTATTAGATCCAGGTCTTAACGTAACTACTACAAATTCTGCACCTATACCGAAATCTCTTACCCGTATGTCTCGTCGAGATGCAAATAATATACATAATTACCACAGTAGAAGTGATACCTTAACTAGAATTAACATAGGTGGACTTATGTATCATTCCATGGTCGGAAAGCACATTTTCCTAGAAAATGGTGTGTCTACGTTTGGAGCATTGGTACCTGCTCATACTGGATACAACTTTGAAGAAAAAGAGAAGTTAGACCATTTTGATCAAAACAATATTATTAACAAGGAAGTCTACACGAGTCGCAATGGATTGAAAATTTATGCTGACATGGATGAACACACTCCAATATTTGTATGGAGTGGTGATGCTATTGGTGCTGGTACATCAAAAATAAAATTAGACAAAGGACATCTGGCGGATCTGAATGACTATGTGCATGGTAGATTAACCGAATATGTAAATAATATTGATATTAAAATGAAAGACATTCGAACATCCGTTGAACGTGAAAATAATAATTTTAGTCAACATGTAAATGAAACGAAAGATCATTTTAAAAAAGTAATAAAACTTAACGAATTAGAAGGTTGGATTCACAACATATCCAATCTGATTAGGACTAAAATTGAAAGTAAAGCGGATGAATTAAAAGGTAACCTCAGAACACTTAGAGACCAAGATAATATTTTAGATTTAGTAGGTGCCGATCATATTATTAATTCAATTATTGATTTTATTGATAAAATTACCGATAAAATTTCAAAATTCATTAAATATGGTGATGATTTCATGGAAGCTGCTTTTGATATAGTTAGCAACACTATTGTCAAAATGTTTGTCAACTTATCAGAAGGATTTGAGGATGGTGTTAGAGAAGAAGTTTTAGCCCATTTGAATGTTGTCATACCAAATATTCAAATTATCAAAAATCAAGTCACTAATTTCGGTGATGGCATTAATGATATATTGACCCAAATGACCCATTTGGATGACAATGTAATGGTTAACAACGTACCCATCAATAAAAATGCTACAAAGCAAACATCAAAACCACTTGCAGAATCTAAGAATTTATTATTAAATTTAGAAATCCGAAATAAAGTGATGGAATCTGGTTTGGCTACACTTGCGTCAAATATAAATCTTTTATTAGTACCAGAAACACTAAGAATCATTGCGCTCATTTCTATAGTTGATGCATGCACGCCAACATTATCTAATTTTGTTGGTAAGATTGAATAGATTGCCTCCAAAGTTCCATTTGCCAAGACAACAGCGGAAACACTTAAATCTTTCAAAAATCTTGTTGATAAATTACATCAACAATTAACTGATATGCGATTAATCCTTGGTGAACTTATTTTTACAGAATTTGTTATTGTTGAGATGCAAGACTTTTTCAAAAATGCCCTACTATCAGATAGCCTTTTAAGAGATATTAAAGTATTAAGTTCTAATGCTAAAGGTGACGCCGACATGTTAGAAACGGAACTTCATGCTGTTATAAACGCAATGTCTCAAAACGAAGGTAAATCTGTTGATGCACTTAAAAATAGTACCGCTTCTCTAAAAAACAATCTAACCAAATTAAAAGAGCAACTCGATAAAACCACACATTAAATTCATATATTTTGAGTGAATAGAATTATATTTCCATAGCAAACATTCCTGAACTACATATGTTACATAAGAGATTCATTTTTGAAGAAACGGGTAAAATGATAAAACAACCGTTTTTCAAAAAATCAAATATTGGGAGGAATAAAAATATGATTTTACGTTACGTGACCAATTTAAAACTTGCGAAAGAGCTATACCAAGCCAGTAAACCTAAATTGCAAGAAGATAAGGGTATGATTGAACTGTTTGAACATACTTTTGGCTTGCAAAAAGAACTTGTAAAATACGTAGGCATTGCAGAAGCAACTACTGCTGCTTTATACTCAGCTAGCTTTATCAATAAAAACATTTCTCGTCTTGCTTCGCTATCAACAATAGGTATTTTAAGTGTAGCTGCTTACAAACATTTCGAAGCTGGTCATGGAAAAAAAGGTGCGCAACATGCATTAGATTTATTAGGACTTGCTACTTTAAGTTTACTAGATACATTTTCTTGTAATAAAAAATAGTCTTCATTTTAGAAGCACATACTTTAGCACCTGTGTACTTTTGATTCAATTCATAAACGGTACACCGCTATAGCATGTGTTTTATTATTTTTCTGGTCTCTTTATCGTAAATATTCCCCCTAATTTAGCATAATCATTTCCGGCTAAACGAGAAACAGCCTGTAATGCGTGTGGATTGATTTTAAAATCACCCTCATAAATACTGTCATCAATATGATAAGTTACAATTTCGCCTATTATTAAATCAGCCCCATCTAATACATCTCCAAGCAATATCATTTGCGATAGTTTACATTCGAATCTCATTTTCGCGTCTTTAATTCCTGGCGTCTTAATCGTTGTAGAAGTTAAAAGTGATAATTCTGTACGGCTCAACTCACTGTCACCATATGCTAACGGCGCTGCAGTCTCATTAATATCTTGAACATTATCTTCGTCTGTAATATGCACAACAAAGTCTCCAGTCCGCTCTATATTCAAGGCAGTATCTTTTCTCTTACCTCCTGCACGTTGAACTGCAATAGCAATCATTGGCGGATGATTATTAACTATATTAAAAAAACTAAATGGTGCTGCATTTACTGATGCATCTTGATTTAATGTTGTAACAAAAGCTATAGGTCGTGGAATAATTGAACCAATTAATAATTTATAGTTTTCTCTAGCAGTTAATGATTGTGCATCAAACGTATGCATAATACCTACCTCTTTTCTTAGTATATCTAGGTATTTCTCCGATTTCGGTTAATTTAAACATCTATTCTCCTCTGAAAATCACTTGTATTTATTTAGCAAATCTTTTGAAATATGACACATATGCATATCTTCTGGATATTTTTCCAAATGTTGCTGATGTTCTTCAGCACTTTTAATGTAGTTAGACAGCGGTAAGACTTCCACTGCAATTTGATCTCTGTCTTTACGTCGTTCAATGAACTGACGCGCTTCAATTAAGTGGTCATCTACACAACTATATAAACCCGTTCGATACTTTTCTCCAATATCATTTCCTTGTCGATTCACACTGTATGGATCAATGATTTCAAATAAATAATTCATGATGTCTGTAATTGTTAACATACGATCATCGAAATGAAGTTTGACACATTCAGCATAACCATCATACGGACTGTCTAATTTAGAGCTTCTTCCATTTGCTCTTCCTGCTTCTGTATGTATAATTCCTGGTATTGTTGTGAAAAATGCTTCAACACCCCATAGACAACCTCCTGCTACATAAACAACTGCCATATTTACACCTCATTATCCTTTTTTATATTTTTAACAAGGTTATACCATTTAATACCGCCATGACATGATTCTGATACACCTTCATTACGATACCCATATTTTTCATAAAATGAAATTAATGATTCTCGACATGTTAACGTTACACCATGTCGATGTTGATTCTTAGCAAGATTTTCAAAATAGTTTAGTAAGCGACCTGCAATACCCTGACCTTGATAATTTGGTGCTACAACAAGACCTAACACACTAATATAACCACTTTCACTATTATTTTTGGGGACATTTTTAAATAAATCATCGCTAATGTAACGCTCTTTTATGACAGGACCGTTGATATATCCAATCACTTCATCATTCTTTTCAGCTACAATAAAAGTTTCTTGAATTTGTTCAATTCTCAATTTCAATGCCTCTGGTGTTGCAGCTTCTTCCGGTGAAAAACCAATATTTTCAAGTGCAATAATTTGATCTAAGTCCTGCATGATTACTTTTCTTAATACCATAAAAACACTTCCTTAGCCCTATATATCAAAAGTAATACCTTCATCTATATATTCATTATTTTCAAACTACCTTCACTATAAAAAACGAGTCTTTTTATTAAAAGCCATTCGCCTTAATCAATTAGACAAGTTGTATTATACGAATTTGCAAATAATCATGATTATAATTCATTTTAAGCATACTCAAAAAGACTGGTACATGTATACCAGTCTAATTAGAAAAAATATATTTAGTTAAAACCATTTCAAAAACGACTTCACTTTTCCTGGCTTAGTCGGTCTGTCTAAATAAACAAAATTATCATTGATTACTGAACTGGCATTTCGAAGTAATGCTTCAATGTCATTCGAATATTTCTTCAATTTATGATTGTGAAATAATTCTTGCATCAAAAATGGTCTTTGGTCACATGAATGTGCATCTGAAGCTACAAAATGAGCCAAATTACATTCTATAAATTGTAATGATAACTTTTGAATGCTTTTTCCAAATCCACCAACTAAAGAACTCGATGTTAATTGACTCAATGCACCATTTGCAACAAGTTCATATAATATTTCTGGATTTTTGGCGATACTTCTATTTCTTTCAGGATGTGCAATGATTGGTATGTAGCCTCTCGATTGTATTTCAAAAAACAATTGTTTTGTATAATGTGGTACTTCGCCCGTTGGAAATTCAATTAGTAAATATTTCGAACGATTAATACCTTGAATACTACCATTATCTAAGCCTTGTAGAATCGAATCTGTAATTCTAATTTCTTGCCCGGGAAATAATTTAATATCCAATGCTTGAACTTCTGGATTCGTTCTTAACTCCGCCAATTTCACAAGCACTTGTTGAAATGTATTATCATATCTCGGATGCAAATGATGAGGTGTCGCTACAATACTTGTTACACCTTCATCCTTAGCTTGCTTTAATAGTGCAATACTCTTTTCAATTGTTTTAGGACCATCATCTATATCAACTAATATATGGTTATGAATATCAATCATGATTCATCAGTCCCATAATATGCATAGTAACTAGCACTTTTATCTTTAGGCATTCTATTTAAGACTACACCTAATAATTTAGCACCTGTTGCTTCAATAAGTTCTTTTCCTTTTTTAACTTCATCTTTATTATTATTTTCCGAATTAACTACGTAGACAACATTGCCGGTAAACTTTGAAAATAATTGCGCATCTGTAACTGTGTTCACTGGTGGCGTATCGATAATGACAAAGTTATAATTCATCAATAATGTGTCATACAAATTTGCAAATGCCCTTGATGTAATTAACTCTGACGGATTCGGTGGGATTGGCCCAGACGTCAAGACGTCTAAATCTTGAATTTCAGTTGAGATAATACTGTCTTGATAAGTTGACCAATTTAGCAATAAACTTGAAAGTCCTTCATTGTTAGGTAAATTAAAAATATAGTGCTGCGTAGGTTTACGCATATCCCCGTCCACGATTAATGTTTTATAACCTGCTTGTGCATATGCAACTGCTAAATTTGCTGCAATTGTAGACTTACCTGCGCCTGGTGCCTCTGAAGTGATTACAATGCTTTGAACTGCACTGTCAGGATTTGCAAACATAATATTTGATCTTATGCCTCGAAATTTCTCGCTAATAGGTGACTTTGGTTGTTCATGGACAATTAAACTTGATGTACTTCTTCGTGTATTCGTCATGGTAATTCCTCGTAAATTAAAATTTTTGTATTGAACCTAAAATAGGTAATCCTAGTTGCGATTCAACATCTTCTTCCGTCTTAATACGCTTATCTAATAATTCTTTTAAGAAAATAATCAATATTGCTAAAACAATACCAACAATGATACTGATCACTAAGTTGACAGATACTATTGGAGATACTTTTACAGCATTATCATGTGCTGAGGAAAGTATCGTAACATTATCAACACTCATAATTTTAGGCATGTCATGTGCAAAAACTTTAGATATTCTATTAACAATTTTGTCAGATTCAGATTTATTCCCAGTTGTAACTGATACAGTAATAATCTGAGAGTTTGTTTGATTGGTTACTTTTAAAAACGAATTCAACTCAGCTGTTGAATACTGACCGTCAAACTCTCTAGATACTTTATCTAGAATTCTTGGACTTTTGATAATTTCCGTATATGTATTAACAGACTGCAAACTACTTTGAACATTTTGGAACGCTAAATCACTTGAGGACTTTTTCATGTTCACTAATATTTGAGTAGAAGCAGTATATTTGTCAGGCATAACAAAAAAGGTTAATGCCGCACTTACTACAAGACATATTGCCGGTAAAATAAGCAATAATTTAATATTCTTCTTTAGAATATTTAATAGTTTTACTAAATCAAACTTTTCTTTCATGGTTTCCTCCACATAATCAATCATTGTATTCATTATGTATGTTTTATAAATCGTACAATTATATCTAGTTTAACGACCACAAAACATGCACAACTACATTTTCTCTAATTATTTATATAAATATTTTATCGTTTAAAATTATATCATGATTCTTGACCATTATGTATAACTTATTTATATTTTTGCACAAGATATAATATTGTCAAACCTCCAAATATCCAAACCTATTAATAATAAACCAAGATACCATCGTACTCTATCATGGCTTTCTTATAATCGAGTAGAAGCATCATCATTACTTGATTATTTACTCTTTACAACACCGAGCGTGCCCGTACTCGGGAGTTCAATACCTTGCGTAATTCGTCACTGTGAGTTGGGTTAATGATAATAAAGCCCACATCTTTTAAAAAGATGTGGGTAATTTATATAATTTTTTTACATTTTAAACTTATATAAAAAAGCACCTATGTCATGATTTACCATCACATAGGCGCTTATCAATAAATTATTAATTATTACTTTCCATTTCATCTAATTTATACGGATTTCCTGTAATTAGATGACAACTTATTCTTTTCAGGGGAACATTACATTTTTATAATATGTTCAAAGACAAACTTAACCATTCACAAATATAAAGAATAATATTATCAAATCATTGAACAAATCGTATTTTGCAACAATTGATATTTATATTAATGTATTGCATTTAATTTATAAAATTCATATACATCTTAATATTCTCAATTTCGAGTTGTATTGTCAACTTTATATAGATTTAAAAAAATAATCTCATGTCTTTTTTTACAAAAGTAAGTTAATTATTACAAACTAGTAACAAAAATTATTTCTTCAAAAATATATTTAGTAGCGAATACACTTCATCTTTGAATTGACTTTTACTTTCTTCCACTGCTCCAAATTTTTGCGAAAAGGATGCTTTCAAATACCAACTTTCAAGAAACAGCAATATTAAATTCTGAAAGTCTTCTTTTGTCATCTTTATCTTTGATTCATCATAGAATTTTGCTATCTCTTTACTTAACGATTGATTTAAATCTTGTATTTGTCCGTAAATATTTCCAGAAAATTCCTCAGGCGTATTAGATAATTGAACGTACATTCTAATATACCTTTCTTCGATGTCGAAAATAAACTCAAATAAGAATTGATATAAAGCATCAATTGAATAGTTCGATTTATTTTGATTCATCATAATAATATTATTAAGGTAATCAAAACAGCATTTAACACTTTGTTCGTAAATACTTTTTTTCGAGTCAAAATGGTAATATAAACTCGCTTTTTTTATATTTACACTTTTAGCTATATCATCAAGTGTTGTACCGTCATACCCCTTCTCTGAAAATAAGGTTATTGCGTTGTCAATAATCTTATCCTTCAATTTTTAAAACCCCCTACTGAAAATTAATCACACTATGTTACAGGAAAATTAAGTTGCAATTACAAATATTTCCGTTTAATTATAACAACAATCTATTGCAAATTAAAATACTATCAATTACCATATGGCTTACAACCTAACTAACGAAAGGTAGGTAAAGAAATTGCAATTTTTTAACTTTTTGCTTTTTTATCCTGTATTTATGTCTATTTACTGGATTGTCGGTTCAATTTATTTCTATTTTACCAGAGAAATTAGATATTCATTGAACAAGAAGCCTGACATAAATGTGGATGAATTAGAAGGCATTACATTTTTACTTGCCTGTTATAACGAAAGTGAAACGATTGAAGATACGTTGTCTAATGTTCTGGCACTTAAATACGAGAAAAAAGAAATTATTATCATTAATGATGGAAGTTCAGATAATACAGCAGAACTCATCTATAAAATTAAAGAAAATAATGACTTTATTTTCGTCGATTTACAAGAAAACAGAGGTAAAGCCAACGCACTCAATCAAGGCATTAAACAGGCTTCATATGATTATGTAATGTGCTTGGATGCAGATACTATCGTTGATCAAGATGCACCATATTATATGATTGAAAATTTCAAACATGATCCAAAACTTGGTGCAGTTACAGGTAATCCTAGAATTCGAAATAAGAGTTCTATTTTAGGTAAAATTCAAACGATAGAATATGCAAGTTTAATTGGCTGTATTAAGCGAAGTCAGACACTTGCTGGCGCAGTCAATACTATTTCGGGTGTCTTCACTCTATTTAAAAAAAGTGCAGTTGTCGATGTTGGCTACTGGGATACTGATATGATTACCGAAGATATTGCAGTTTCTTGGAAATTGCATTTACGTGGATATCGTATTAAGTATGAACCGCTTGCTATGTGTTGGATGTTGGTTCCAGAAACATTGGGAGGTCTTTGGAAGCAACGCGTGAGATGGGCTCAAGGGGGACACGAAGTATTACTACGAGACTTTTTTAGCACAATGAAAACAAAAAGGTTTCCTTTATATATTTTGATGTTTGAGCAAATCATCTCAATTTTATGGGTATATATAGTGCTTCTATATTTAGGCTATTTGTTCATAACAGCAAACTTCTTAGACTATACATTTATGACATATAGTTTTTCAATATTTCTACTATCATCATTTACTATGACTTTTATAAACGTTATTCAATTTACAGTCGCACTCTTTATTGATAGTCGCTACGAGAAAAAGAATATGGCTGGACTCATATTTGTAAGTTGGTATCCGACAGTATACTGGATTATTAACGCAGCAGTAGTTCTTGTCGCATTTCCAAAAGCATTAAAACGTAAGAAAGGTGGTTACGCAACATGGTCAAGCCCAGACAGAGGGAATACCCAACGCTAAAATCATCGCTAAATATTGTAAGAGAAACAGCACTTATCGCTATATCGTGTGTCTTTTGGATATATTGTTTAGTTGTTCTACTCGTTTATATTGGTACTATATTTGAAATTCATGACGAAAGTATCAATACAATACGTGTTGCTTTAAACATTGAAAATACTGAAATTTTAGATATATTTGAAACTATGGGCATTTTCGCGATTATCATTTTTGTATTTTTTACAATTAGCATATTGATTCAAAAATGGCAGAGAGGAAGAGAATCGTGAAGTATAGAAAATTAATAATTTTAGTGCTGAGTATCTTGATCATATTGCCTGTAAGCACACTGGATGGTCATCATATTGCAAATGCAGATGACGATCCACCTAAAAAACTGAAATATAAAGAAAATAGTGCTCTGGCATTAAATTATCACCGTGTAAGAAAAGCGAATTTTCTGAATAATTTTATTTACTTCTTTTCTAGTAGTAAAGAAATTAAAAATTATAGTGTTAGTCAATCACAATTTGAATCTCAAATAAAATGGCTAAAATCACATGATGCTAAATTTTTAACCTTGAAAGAATTTTTATATTACAAGAAAAAAGGTAAGTTTCCAAAACGAAGTGTATGGATTAACTTTGATGATATGGATGAAACTATTTATGAAAATGCTTATCCAATCTTAAAAAAATATAAAATACCGGCAACTGGGTTTATTATCACAGGTCATGTTGGGGAAGAAAACTTTCACAACCTCGATATGATTAGTAAAAAAGAACTAAAAGAAATGTATAAAACTGGTTTATGGGAATTTGAAACACATACTCACGATTTGCATAACTTATCTAAAAATAATAAGTCAAAATTAATGAAAGCTTCTGAAGCTACAATCATAAAAGATTTAAACAAAAGTGAAAAATATCTAACTAAAAACTTTAAAAAGTCGCAGAAAACTATAGCCTATCCTTATGGCTTGATGAATGACGATAAATTACCGGTAATCAAAAAAGCTGGGTTAAAATACGGTTTTTCATTAGAGGAAAAAGCAGTCACTCCGAACTCCAATGATTATTACATCCCTAGAATATTAATTAGTGATGATGCTTTTGAGCATTTAATTAAGAGATGGGACGGATTCCATGAAAAAGATTAGACTTGAACTCGTATATTTACGTGCTATTATATGTGCAATTATTATTATCACACATTTACTTACACAAATTACTTTAAAACATGAAAATTTGGAGGGAGGATCCTTAGTATTACAATTTTACATTCGTAATATTGTGATTTTTGGTACACCTTGCTTTATTATCTTGTCACAGTTATTGACAACCTTGAATTACCAAAAAGTCACCTATAGATACTTAACTACACGCGTAAAATATATACTTATTCCTTACATATTAATGGGATTGTTTTACAGTTATAGTGAATCATTATTAACAGATTCAAGTTTCAATAAACAATTCATTGAAAATGTCCTATTAGGTCAATGGTATGGCTATTTTATCGTTGTTATCATGCAATTCTTTATTTTGAGTTATATCATTTTTAAAATTAACTATAACCTATTCAATAGTAAAATATTATTATTGTTATCTTTTATTTTACAGCAATCATTTTTATATTACTTTACGAATAACACAGCGTTTCACGATACCGTGCTACACTATTATCCATTAAGTGAAAACACTATAATATTCGGATGGATTTTTTATTTCTTTTTAGGTGCATATATGGGTTATAACTACGAACGTGTATTAAATTTCTTAGAACGTTATTTAGTTATTATGATTGTATTAGCTGTAGCTACTTATTTTGTGTTTATTGCGTTAGCAAATGGAGACTATTGGAACGTTACCAGCTTTTCATATTCATTAACACCATATAATAGTATTATGTTTATTGTTATCTTGGGTATTTGCACGCATTTTAAAACAATGTTATTTAATACGATTCAAATGATTAGTGCTTTCTCATTCTTTATTTATTTATTACATCCAATCATTTTAGACTCATTGTTTGCATATACAAATATATTTGAGGATAATACAATGGTCTTTCTAGCGATATCACTACTATTCATTTTAGGATTATGTATAGGTGTCGGTATGATATTGCGTGAATTCTATATCTTTAGGTTTATTATTGGAAAACAACCATATAAATTGAACATTAATGCTTATTAATTATTAAGCTATGTTAAAAACACGCGGTGGGCGAAATCAGTTTGAATTGACTGACTTCGTTTGACCGCGTGTTTAATATTGTTATACATATATTCTAATTGTACATTTAAACTAAAAAATACCGATGGGAGTGGGACAGAAATGATATTTTCACAAAATTTATTTCGTCGTCCCACCCCAACTTGCATTGCCTGTTGAAATTGGTGTTCCAATTTCTCTATGTTGGGGCCCCGCCAACTTGCATTGCCTGTTGAAATTGGTGTTCCAATTTCTCTTTGTTGGGGCCCCGCCAACTTGCATTGCCTGTTGAAATTGGTGTTCCAATTTCTCTATGTTGGGGCCCCGCTAACTTGCATTGCCTGTAGAATTTCTTTTCGAAATTCTCTTTGTTGGGGCCCCGCCAAGATATTACTTGAATAATTCTTTTAGAATTCTAAATAATGATCCGATTAATTGAAAGAAGTCTGCTGTCATTGTATATACCTCCCTTTACTTTATAAATTATGCTTGCTTAGTATCAGTCACCTTTTCAGTTTTCACTAAATCGTCTGCTAAATGATGCCAAAAATCTTGTAATTCTTCTCTTGTGCGCACTGTATCAGAACTATCTTGTCCGACAAAGTCAACATGATCCCAATCATGTTTTGTAGGCGTTACTTGCCAAATGCCTTTTTGAATTTTATCCGTCGCATTTGTATAAGCTTGATTAAATGGATGTTGAGAAGAAATAACGGATACTAAACCATCGTTTTCTCGCCATTCTTTTTCAGTAGCTTTACCGATTAAGTTACCAGTAATCACAAATGGGAAAAACATATTTAAGTCTGCTTTTTGTCTATCGCTATTTAATGCTTTGTGCGTTGCTTCACCAGTGTATGTTTTATACACAATGTTAGGGTTCAACGACGTTTTACGATTTAAATCTGTTGCACCCTCACGCGTCAGATCGTAAAATCCATTATCTTTTGATTTCCATAAATTAGATTGTTTAACGCGTTTGACATAATCAATATATGATTCATTTGGCTTCTGTTTTAGACCCCATTGAGCCAACCCGAAGTCTACTCTTGAATTTTTATTACCAAACATTTTACCGATATCAAATACGATTTGTCTCACTAAAGCTTCATTACCAGCTAAATCTGATGCGTGTGTACCATTATGTGGTGTTCCTAAAGTAGTAATTGATGAAATCATATTGTCATTATTACCTTTGAATAGTGGAGAAATTTCACCACCATGTTTCTTTTGATACTCTATTTCTTCACGATTACCATTACGCAGTAATTCTTCTAGTTGACGTATCGTTTGACCGCCCATACTATGTCCAACTAGGTGTACCTTCTGTCCTGGTTTCCAGTCTTTGTAAATTCCTTCGTATGTTTTTCCATAACGTTCATGTCCATATTTTGCTGCATGTGCTGCACCATAATCTACACGACCGCCTTTGATATAATAATAAAGTTCAACTGCGCGGTCATAGTTACTTCCAAAAGCACTTATACTTGCTTCATAAGCTTTGTAACCATTTTCTTCTAAATCTTGGCGAATGTTCATTTTATTACCGCCCCAATAATGAGCTAACACTGAAGGATTAATATCATCTGTAAACCCATTGAAACCATGCACTAAAACGATAGGATCTTGATTTTTATACTGCCCTTGTTTGGCAACTTTATTCGTTTGATCACCTTTCGCTTTTGCAGTAAGTTCCTTTGTCCCTTTGTTTGGTAACGTTGCTACTGCACTACTTTTTAATAAATTTAATCCATTTTTCTTGTCATTGTCCTTTGTTGGTTCTACTGGTGATTTTTGATTGTTTTTTAAATCTGAAACTGATAGTGTTTTTTCGTCTTTTTGAGGTTTCACTTCTTGTTCATTGTTAAAATTGTGTTTAGTAATTTTAGCATTCGCTTGATTATTTTGTTGTGGTTGTACTTTTTCTATTTCTGTCTTATTAACAATTTTTCGTTGGCTTGTTTGATCTGACTTATTTAATGGTGGTGCTTCCTTTGTTCGACTTTGTGAAGGTAGATTGTTATTAGCGTTTGAATCTTGACTATTATCTGCCTCTTTTGACTGTTGCTGTGACGCCACTTTACTTTGTTTGCCATCATTAATAGCCTGTTCTAACCCTTGATTTACATCGCTAGGATTAGCATTGTTATTTTTTGTTGTATCACGTTGAATATTTTTATTATTAAGCGATGATTTTTTATCATCCTTTAGTTGATCTTTATTCAAATCATCTGTTTTACGATGATTTTCTTCTGATATTGTTTTATCATTATGCAAGTTCTTAGTTAAATTTTCAGTATGTTGCTGTTCGTCAACACCGTTTTCACGTTGATAATTAGCATTTTCCCTAGTTTGTTGATCCCCAATAGATTGTGCTGTAACTGTATCCTCCTGTGAATTTCCCATATTCACTTGCTTCTCAGCTGCTTGTGCTTGTCCACCACTTAAAAATAGTAATGTAGCTATTAAAATGGAAGATGTACCTACACTAAATTTACGAATACTATACTTATTTTGACTTTTCATCATTGTCAGCACCTCTATTTTTTTATTTTAGATAAACAAATTGATAATTATTCGAGGAATAAACTCAAATAATTTACTTAACCAAGCACTCATAATGACCATCCTTTCTATTGTTTAATTTGAAGAGAAAGCGTTTACATTTGTATTTAAAAAATATATTCTCCAAAGAGAATTTAAAGTGTATACGCTAATCATTTCAAATTATTAATTAATATTATATTTGGCAAAATTTAATTAGTCAATAATTAGACACAATTTAATTATGCAAATTGTAACTTTTTTACATATATCTTTTGTGATTTTTAATATTTACATGCTTGGGTCTTGATTCCAATGATGTATTATTTTTTAGATTAGCTGTATGGGGGGATTTATGAGCTATCACAGTTATAATGTTTGCTGGTGTCGTATTTTAAACCTAAAAATATCATTTCTTCTACAATGATTGTATCAGGATAAACCATTATGCTCGTAACTTTGATTGATATATACCATTGCATGTTCTCTTCTCAAAGTATATGTCGTGTTATTTTTAATTTATTGTTTAATTACTCTTGAACTACCTTTAACTTAATCTCGAATTTATGATGATTAGCATAAAAATACACCCCATAAAGTTAGTTTTTTAGTCCAACTTTCGGGATGCACATCTTAGTTCTAATGGAGATTGTCTTTTAAATAGGCTATGACATTTCTATTTCAGGCTAGATATATTTTTATTCACAGTATAAATACAAAGAATATAAAGACAACTATGATATTAATAGGTAGTAACGACAAACATAACTTTTTAGCTTTTTCCTGTAATGAATATTTTTTACTTAACTCTCTCTCAATAAATGTGTACTTCCAATTATTACAATAAATAGAAGCATATATAATAAAAGGTTCTTAGTGAATAAGTCTGTCATTGGTAACGAAAAAATAATTAATGCAGTTGCTTGACTCGTAGTAAAAAAATATTCATTGAATAATTTTTTCATATTTTTCACCTACATATTATTACAAGCAATAGATCCGCCAGCATAAAGTGCTGCCATTCCAGTACCGACACCCCAGCCAATAGGACCACTAACACCTAGAGCAGCCATCGCTCCCGTTGTAGCAGTTGTATGTGCAAAACCAGTTACAGTTAGAGCATCACAAGTATCTCTATTGCTTATAGTATTTTTTCTGTTGTTTTTCTACTTCTTTATTAAAGGCTACTAAATTCTCTTTAGCTTTTTCGCCATTTTTTCCCTTCATAACTTCAATTATATCGATTCATATACTTTTCGACATCTTTAACAGTGACATCTATTCCTGAGTTGCTCAATTTACTTTTCATAATCATTTTTGATTTCGTGTTGTGATTATCCACTACTTATCTATAACGAGTTCGCAACTTTAGTACCATCACAGCATTCATAGTTAAAATATGTTGGTTCGTATTTTAAAATTGAAAATGTCACGTTTTCCACAATATTTGTAAGTGTATAAGCCATGATCCTTTTCTCTATATCTCAGTCCATACTTGCTTTACCACTGTTCGATATTTTGTCGTTCGCCTTTAAAGTTATTGCGCTTATGATGTCTACGCGCTAATTCTGCCTCAATTTCTGAAAAATCGACGCCTAGCGCATGCATCAAGACAAATAAATGATAAAGTTCATCTGCTACTTCACTTACAAATGCTTTTTTATCACCTTTAATTGCTTCAATTACGACTTCAAAAGCTTCTTCACCATATTTTTTTGTAATCTTTTCTATACCTTCTGTTAATAAATATTTTGTATATGACTTTTCATTATTGGATTGGGCACTATCTTGAACTGTCTGCGCTAATGTTTGCACTGAAAATGGAACTTCTGTGTTGAAACAACTTTGACTGCCTGTATGGCATGTTGGTCCATTGGGTATGACATCAATTAAAATAGTGTCATTGTCGCAATCTACATGAATATCTTTAACACGTTGCGTATGACCAGATGTTTCACCTTTTGTCCATAGCCGTTGTTTCGACCGCGAATAGAAACATACCACACCATCTTCTATCGTTTTATCAAAAGCTTCTTGATTCATATAACCCAACATCAATACTTGTTTTGTTTGATTATCTTGTAAAATTGCTGGCACTAAACCTTTGCTAAAATCAATTTTGTAATTGGTCATCTTACTGCTATACCCCCTTGCCGTATCACTTCTTTAATAGATTGAACCGTCGTTTCTCGATCATGTAATATACTTGCAGCTAAACCTGCAGAAACATCCGTCTGATCAAATAATTGTACAAAGTGTTGTGCATTGCCACCACCACCAGAAGCAATTATTGGAATATTTACGAGGGATTTTATTTTTGCAAGATGCTCAATATCAAAGCCTTGCTTCATACCATCATGTCCCATACTCGTTACGAGGAGCTCACCTGCGCCTAACTGTTCTACTTGCTGTACCCAGTCATATACTTTAATATTTGTCATCTTTTTACCACCATGCGTACAACAATAATGTGCTTTTCTTTCAGAATCATAATAGCTATCAATTGCTATACAGATGCATTGTCTACCGAATTTATCACTCGCTTGTTTAATGAGCTGTGGATTTTTTAAAGCACTTGAATTTAATGATACTTTATCTGCACCATGATTTAACAATTGGGTAATATCATCGAGGCTTTGAATCCCACCTCCTACAGTAAGAGGGATAAACAAGCGTGACGCTGTCTGTTCAATCACTTCTAACATTAAGCTATGACCCTCTTCCGTCTTAGAGATGTCTAAAAATACTAACTCATCAGCACCCGCTTCATTGTAATACATTGCTAAATCAACAGGATTCCCAATATCCCTTAATCCTTTAAATTGAATCCCTTTAACGACACGACCATCTTTGACATCTAAACATGGAATGATACGTTTTTTAATCATTTAAGCCCCTCCCAAAATGATGCTTGATGTGCGGCCTTTCCTATAATAGCAGCGTGAACATTTAGCGACGCTAATCGTTGAATATCTTGCTGATGTCTAATACCACCAGACGCGATGACAGGAATCGTCGTTTCCTTTACTAATTGACCAGTTAATTCAAAGTTAGGACCGGACATTTTGCCATCTTTAGCAATATCAGTATATATAATGCCTCCAAGAGGTATATCCGATAACTGTCTCACAAAACTAAATAAATTTAACTCTGTGTCCTCTTCCCATCCGTTCACTTTAATATCTTCTCCATAAGCATCAACTGACAGATAAATACGACCTGGAAATGTATGTGCCATCTCTTTAAGCCAATCAGTATCTTGAATGCCTTTCGTTCCAACTATGCAATAATTAATTCCTGCGGCAAAGTAGTCCATGATTTGTGACTTCGTACGAATGCCACCACCTACTTCAATATCTTTGGTTGTTAATCTCCTCAATGACTTAATATAATCAAACTCTCGGGCATGCTGTGCCTTAGCACCTATCAAGTCGACGATATGAATACGATTCACACTTTCAAATTGACTATAGTAAGCAATACTTTCTTCAGCCGAACGCGACATTTTTTCTTCACTATCATATTTCCCCTCTGTTAACCTCACACTTGTTGACCCAATCAAATCAATCGCTGGCCATAATTCAATCATTTATAAATCCCCCTTGTATTGCCTGACGCAAAATTTGTAACCCATATGTACCGCTTTTTTCAGGATGGAATTGAATACCAATATAATTGTTAAATTGAACAATTGCTGGAATATCAGTACCATACTGCGCAAATGCAATGACATTTTCTGACATCGGCGCTTGGTAAGAATGTACGAAGTAAACATCTTGATTTAACATAGGATGCTTACTCACTAAATTATTCCAACCTAAGTGCGGCACTGGGTATTCTGTTTGGATACGCGAAATATTTCCTGGGATAAACCCTAATCCAGATGCATCGCCTTCATCACTATGCTCATACATTAATTGCATGCCTAAACAAATACCAATCATCTTCTTATCAGTATTCTTAGCCAATATTGCATTGAGATTTAATCGTTTTATCTCTGACATCGCATCTTTAAAATGGCCGACACCGGGCAATATGATTGTTTCTGCTTGGTCGATTATTTTTGGGTTATTTGAGACAACCACCTCATACCCCAAATGTTCAATAGCGCGTTTTACATTACTAATATTCCCTAATCCATAATCAACGATGACAATCATTCAATCACACCTTTCGATGATGGCACACGCTGATCATCAGTTGCAGTTAGCGCTATGCCTAATGCACGGGAAAATGCTTTGAATATAGCTTCAATTTCATGGTGTGTATTACCACCACGAATCAAATCAATATGCGTTGTTAATCTTGCATTGATTACGACTGCTCTAAAAAATTCTTCAACTAACTCCGTATCAAACGTACCAACTTTTTCTTTACTTAACGTTGCATTGAAAGATAAGTATGGACGCCCACTTATATCCACAACGACACGTGCTAATGTTTCATCCATTGGAATGTACATCGTTCCATAACGAACGAAATGCTTTTTATCTTTAATCATTTCAAGTAACAATTGGCCAATGACAATGCCGATATCTTCAGTTACGTGGTGATCATCTACGTCAATATCACCTTGTGCCTCAATGTTTAACGACAGTCCACTATGAAACGTAAACAAGGTTAACATATGATTTAAAAAGCCCACACCTGTATTAATATGCGATGGTGACTGATCATCAGATATTGAAATATTTAGTTGCGTTTCAGCTGTGTTTCGTTGTTTTTGATAAATCATATTTTGCGCTCCATTCTTTAACAATTTCTTCTAATTGGTTTAACTGTGGTGCTGTTGCAATTGAGTATCTTACATAGCCCTTCATCACCGGCTCATCATAAAAGCGAGGTTTAAATCCTTGTTCATATACGTATTGTCCTAATTGTTGCGCCGCTGAACCTTTAGTAAGTACAAAATTGGCATTTGATGGGAATACTGACATTTTATCTGCAACATGTGTATCAAATATTTGTTTTAACTGCTCAGCTAATTGGCGTTGCATTGTTAAAAATCGACTTGTCTCATCTCTATGTCTAAAAATATAAGTCGCAATATTCAGCGTAAATACATTTAATGGGTAGGGATGTTCTATTTTTTGAATACGCTTTATCGTTCCTGCAGTACTAATTAAGACGCCTAATCTTAAGCCGGCAATTCCAAACGCCTTTGATAATGTGCGCATTCTTAAAATGTGTGGTGCCATTTCAACGTCATATGCCATGCCATAATCTAAATATGCTTCATCAATGACAAAGTATCCGTTTATTGCTTTCATCTTATCTGCAATAGCTGTTAAAAATGCCGTATCAAATTGCTTGCCTGAAGGATTATGTGGATTACTCATAATAAAAAATGATGGTTGTACTTCATCGATTTTCGTTAAAATGGTTTCCAAATCAAACGTTAAATCTGATCCTGCATCTACAAATGCAATTTCACGATTTACTTGTGCCGCATATGCTTGATACATAAAAAAATCTGGATTTAGCGTTAATGCCGGACCTTCTGGCATTATCAGCATTAACTTCTGAATCAATTCATCAGAGCCATTTCCTGCAATAATTTGTTCAGACGATAATCCGTAAAACTTAGCATAAGCGTCCTTGAATTGTTCATATGCTGCATCAGGATATAAATTATATGGCGTTGCACTAATAATAGCCGTCATTGTTTTTTCATCCAACGGCGTAACTGGACTTTCATTTTTATCAATATAAATCATTTCAATTACACTCCCCTAAGACTGACGTATTAATATGGACTGTTGGTGATTGTATAATGCTTCAACATGAGCAATATGTTGTGCTGAATCAGCAATTTGATCAAATGTATCTTTTGATAAATGGATGACCGTGTTCCGTGTTAAGAAATCATTGACCGATAACCCATTAGTAAATCTAGCTGTTCTATTTGTAGGTAATACATGACTAGGTCCTGCAGCGTAATCTCCTATGACCTCTGGCGAATAATGTCCAATAAACAATGCGCCCACATATTTCACTTTTTCAATATATGGTTGAGGATTTACTGTTTGAATCGACGCATGTTCAGGCGCGATTGTATTCATGACATGGCATGCTTCATCAAAATTACTAGCATGGATAAGGTAGTGTTGATTAGCGATACTTTTAGAAACAATGTCGTATCTGTCCACATTAGGCAATGCTTTAGCAATACGTGATTCTAAATCTTTAAGGACTTGCGCATCTTCACTAATGACATATGTACGTGCTAATTCATCATGTTCTGCTTGCGCAAATACATCATATACGATGGCATCTAAATCTGCGGTGTCATCAATAATCAGTGCTATTTCTGTTGGTCCTGCAATTTGATCAATACCTACCTGTCCAAATAAATATTTTTTGGCATATGCAACAAATTGGTTACCTGGACCTACAATCTTATCAACTTTAGGTATCGTTTCTGTTCCATAAGTCAATGCAGCAATACTTTGAGCACCACCAACTTGAAACACTTGATTAACTTGCGTAATATAACATGCAGCTAATACCTCTTGGGATACTCCGTTAGGTTGAGGTGGTGTCACAACAACAATATTTTCTACACCCGCTACTTGTGCTAAAGTCGCTGTCATTAGAACCGTTGATGGATAACTTGCTTTGCCACCAGGCACATAAATACCCACACTTTCTAATGGATGGTATATTTCATAACACTCCACTGATTTTTCTAACTGTTGATTCGTCTGCTTAATACTTTCTTGATATGCTTTAATTCTTTCATAACTTTGTTGTAATGCTTGTTTGGTTTTTTCATCTAATGTGTCAAATGCTGCTTTAATTTGTTCATGACTAATTTCTAAATGATCTGTTTTCGTATGATCGAATGTTAGATTATACATTTTCAAAGCCTTATCTCCATGAACTTTAACTTCCTGACAAATATCGCGAATAATTGGATACAATGACTCATCTAATGGTGCTTCTAATGAAAATTGATTTAAAAATTGTTGTGCATTAAGCATTGGCTATAGACACCTCCAAAGAGCGAATAAATTGCTCTATTAATTGTGATTTTTTAAAATAAGCTGCTTTATTAGTTATTAATCTTGCATTGATATCACTAATATGTTGCTTTTCAACCAGTCCATTCGCTTCTAGAGTAGTACCTGTTTGAACGATGTCGACAATTCCGTCTACCATATCGACAACACAAGCTAATTCAACAGAACCATTCAATTTAATCAATTCGACATCAATGCCTTTTGATTTAAAATATGCTTCGGCAGTATGGACATAACTCGTTGCGATTTTATGATATTTTGTCGTTTCGGGTTTCGCTGCAACCGCAAAATGACATGCTCCGAAAGGCATATTCAACAAATTATTAACATTGTAATGACGCTCATCTAAAATGTCGCTACCAACGATGCCAATATCTGCAATTCCTTGTTCCACATAGATTGGCACGTCACTCCCTTTTACTAAAATGCATTCTATATTATCTACACTTAATAATAATTGGCGTTCTCTATTTTTTAATGTTTCTGATAATGTCGTAAATTCAATTGCATCTAAATAGTTAATTAAACTATCCATTAGACGCCCTTTTGCTATGGCGATTCTTAACATTGTGCATACTCCCTTACTTAAAGTGTTAATCCTAATCCAAACCCTTCGATGCTTCCTTTGTAATAACCACCTGTTAAAACTCGAGATTCATTTTCAGCAAAGTGACATTGAATAAATAAACCTGTGTAATAGGATCTAGGTGGCTGCGCAGTAATATCTAAATGGATGTCTTTGTAACCTTGTGTATGTAACCAACGTTCCCATATTTTTAATTCAACGAGTGCTGGATGGTCATTTGGAATATAGTGTTCCAATACATTTAATTGTTGTTGCGTATTCTCTTTCAAGATTTGCACAATTGGATGTTCAGTCGACAAATATGTAACCAGTCCCGATAAATTACGTTCCTCAATCATTGATAGTATGTCTGGTGTTTGTAACGATTTATCGAGTAAGGCATCAAGCAATTGATAATGTCCCAATACAACAAAATGCACGTTGTCTCTCAACTGCTGTTGAATAAACTGAATAAATAGCTTTAAGCTCTGTTGTACATTCGCTAATGATGGTGCATAGTTTTCCAAACCAACTTGTACAGCCGCTTCATTATTCCGAATGATTAAACCTGTGTATGCCACTTTTGTTGCTGCAGTTGGATACATTGAGTAATAACGTAATAATTGATCTGTAAAATCATTTCGAAGTGCATAAATTTGATGCTCATGTTGCCAAAAATTTCGCTCACCCATCTGCTGCAAATCCTCATGGTTCAATTGTTTCCAGTCCAATTTTTCAACCACACTAAAATCAACTAACTCATAATCCGCTTTATTAAAATATTTTAAAAATGCTGTTTCCGATTCTTTTAACGCAATTAATTGTTCTGAATTATTCACTCGACCACCCTTTACTTTCAATACTGTATTTAAAATCACTTGGTATTTTTGTTGTTCACTTTACTTCTCTACCATACTAAAGTGTAATATGCTTAATAACTTATCATTTTTAGCAATACATTACAACCTTTTTTTCAGAAAATTCGGTGTATTGGTTTTAAATTTTTTCAAAAGAAAAAGGCAAGACATTTGTGCCTATAAAAATGCTTAACCAAGATTTTTATATTGAAGTTGTACTTCTTGCACATATTGTCCTTGCCTAATGAGTTAATACATTATCTTTTTTTCAGGATTACTCTATTCATTTCAACTTATTCTTCATAATCCCGATTACCTTTAAAGAATTGTCTATCTTGTTTACTATATACATTTTCAGGATTAAAAAATGGTTTGAGTTTATATTTAAATTCAAATAAGTTTAGACCATCAATCGCAACCCTATCTTGGTAAACGTTCGTTGCTGATATATCTGTAAAATTGTTTGGACCGACACCTGCAATAAACTTAAACTCTGCTTCATCTACCAAATAATCATACGCTTGTGTATGTCTATCCTGTGCGCCATGTGGAAATACAAACATATCTGTTTTACCTACAATTGGTTCAACTTCATTTTTCCATCTTTTAGTATCACGTTTAATACCATCTAAAGATGTTTTTTCAAAATTAATGTGACCATATGAATGACTCGCAAATGACCATCCATCCCGTTTCATTGCGCGAACAACTTCCTCAGCCGCCTTTTTATTCTTTGTATAATCTTTACTCGTTAATTCATTCGTGCGATAACCTAATACACCCTCATAACCGGTTAAAGCAACAACACCTTTTTCACCATTTAAAGAAAAATCTGGATGCTCTTTTACAAATTTATTTAAAATTGGCACGATATCATTGTCATCAGAATAAGTAGCATGGCCTTTTGAGTCTGTCGTTTCAGATACAACATGCTTATTTTTATCAAGTACTAAGCGGTCAGCATAACCATGGTGTCTCATGTAACTATAGTAATTCATATCATCAATTGAGATGATTAGTGGCTTTTTACCTTTCGGCAATTTTATTTTTTTGGCTTTTACATGATGAGATGATAAGTCGTATACATCATGTGGATTAACGATGATGTAATTATTTTTATATAATTCGTTCAATGATTTTTTAAATTCACTTACAGTAATCATCCAATCATTGTTGCCCTTAGCTTGGTGTGTATCTCCTGTAAACGCAACTTTTGGGTCTGTAATTAATGGATGATAAAACACATGATATACTTGGCCGTGATATGTTTCCCAATGTTCATCCATTTTCGATTTATGCTTTGCATACTCATTTGGATTAACAGATTTATTTTGAGCTTTCTCATTTTGCTTGGAACAGCTATATAACAATGCAACTGATAATAACAGAAAAAATAGCAATAAATATTTTTTATGCATTAAACATTCTCCCTATGTTTTATTATGCACAATTATAACATTTTTATTATGCGGCTCATAACTTTTTAAGAAACTGTTGGGATTTTAATTTTATTTTTTAGATAATGTCATAGTATTTTATTTATAAAACACAATATCTCCTTGACTGATAATGTCGTCCATTGTATCGTCTCGCTTGAAATTAAGCCTTTCTGCTAAATTTATTGAACGTTGGTTACACTTATTTGTCCTGATAACTTTTACTGTTTCTTGATCGATATAATTCACAAAATTTGTGATTGCTGTAATAGCCTCACATGCGTACCCTTGTCCTTCAAAACTTGGATGTAATTTATAAAATAAATTTAGTACTGTTTCTTGCTTTAATTGTCGATATTCATATCCACAAATACCAATAACACTACAATCTATTTTTTTCACCAATACAAAGTAACCAAATTGATATTGTTGCCAATGGTTTCGCCATTTTTCAATCCACCGTTGTGTGTCTAATTTGGAATTATGTAAACCTTTGGGAGTGTATATATTTGCTTGTGGATGACTACAAATATTATAAAGTTCAATTAAATGCGAGGAACTCGGAATCATTAAATTTAATCTTTCAGTATTTATCATTAAATGTCTCCCTCCTATTTCTATTTAAAGACTATTTATATGAATACTAATGCCACGGGTTGAAATATCGACTATTATTTAAAAAGAATAATGTAACTACTAACATCAGAAGTATTAATGTCAAACACAAAACAACATAATCATCTTTTTTTAATTGTTTTTTGACGTACCAGGTTCTCCTTTTATACTGTCCGAATTGTCTTAACTCCATAGCAGTACTAATAGTGTCAATTCTTTCGATACTAGAAAATATTAAAGGTAACACAATGCGTTTGATACCTTTAACACGGCTAGTAAATTTCGCTTTTTTCGAATTATCATATCCTCTTGCTTGTTGCGCTTGTGAAATATTAAAATATGTTTCTTGAATATCTGGAATATACCTTAATGCTAGTGAGACTGCGTAACTGATTTTATAATTCACACCTAGCTGATTTAAACTTGCAGCAAAATGACTCGGATTCGTTGTGAATAAAAATATTAACGCTAAAGGAACTGTACTAATATATTTTAATATTAGATTAAAAAGATAGAATAATTCCTGTGATGTTAGCGTAAATCGACCAATACCATTGATTAACTCTGTACGCTGATTATAAATCTTCACACCATATTCAGGATCAAATATGTATACGGCAATAATATTTAATATTGTGAAAAACAGAATGAATTTAACAACAAAACGAACTTTTTTCCATTCAATATGAGCATATTTGAACAATAAAATAGATGAAGCACTAATTAAAATTAAATATCTTGTGTCATAAGTCACCATTGCAGAAATAGAAACAACTAATAAGAATAAAAGTTTAACAGTCGCATTTAATTGATGAATACGACTATTTCCCGGGTGATAACCTATAGTATTATATTGATTCATTGGCGTCTCACCTTCCTATCATGGTTAATAAATAATTGTACTAATTTCTGTGGCTCACTAATCCCTATATATTCGGCCATTTCAAATAGCGATGTTTGTCTCAATGATGCAATCTCACAGATTTTTTTATCATTTAAAACCAATACTGGCGTGGTATCAGCAACGACTTGACCTTTTGATAATACAACTGTTCTTGAACTATACTCAGACAATAAATGCATATCATGCGTAATCATAATAATCGTCTTCCCCTGTCTGTTTAGCTCAATTAAAAATGACATTATCTCATTATAATGATAGAAATCTTGACCAGCAGTCGGTTTATCCAATATGATTATTTCCGGATTTAAGACTAAAACAGATGCTATAGTGACCCTCTTTTTTTGACCATAGCTTAAAGCGGCAATTGGCCAATTCCGAAATGCATAAAGTCCGCATATTTTGAGCACATTCTCTACCCGTATCTTTATATCTGATTCTTTCATACCTCGTGCTCTTAACCCTAATGCTACTTCATCGTAAATCATTTTTTCGGAAATCATATGATTTGGATTTTGCATCACATAACCTACGAATTCAGATCGTTCGCTAATTGACAATTGATTAAATCCCTTATTACAAAATTGGATATTACCTGTTATATCTAAAAATCCACAAATTGCTTTAGCAAGTGTTGATTTGCCGGCACCATTGTGACCAACTATACTAAGCATTTCTCTTCTATAAACATTTAATTGAACATTATTAAGTACACTATTACTATAGTCACTATATTGAACACACACCTCATTTAATTCTAATAGCGGTTCAGATTTGTACTTATTATCATTATTTGAAGATGTTTTTTCTATCCATTTTTTCACTTTAAATTTAACATGTTCACTCATACAAACTTCACGTAAATTCGCTAAATTATCAATGGATTCAACATCTACTTCTGCATATTTAAGCGCTGTACAGTATAATGGTTCACGTATGCCTGCTTCTTTAAGCTTAGATGATTTTAGCAAATCACTAGGCGTTGTATTAGCGATGATTTTTCCATCTTTAAAAAGAAGAACTCTATCAAACGTATCATCTAATGATTCTTCTAATCGATGTTCGACAATAATCATCGTTGACTTTGTTTCTTCATGAATATTATTTAACAATCTCAGCGTTTCATGTCCTGTCGCAGGATCTAAATTGGCCAGTGGCTCATCCAATATTAAAATAGGGGTACGATGGATTAATATACCACCTAATGAAACGCGTTGTTTTTGACCCCCAGATAAATCTTGCGGTCGGTGATTTAAATGTTCTATCATATCAACTTTTTCAGCCCAATAACTCACATTTTTCTTCATATCATCTTGTTCAACACAATTATTTTCCAATAAAAAGGCCATATCTTCAGCTGCTGTTAAGCCTATGAACTGTCCATCTGTATCTTGTAAAACTGTACCAACAACATTAGATCTTTCATGTAAACAACTAACAGTTGCATCTTGATTATTTATATGTAGTTCCCCAGTTACGTTACCTTTAGTTTTAAATGGAATTAATCCATTTATGCAATTTGCAAAAGTCGATTTACCACTACCCGAAGCACCAACTACTAATACTTTTTCTCCCGGATAAATATCAACATTTATATTCTGTAATGTAGGTGTTGCTTGACTATGATATTGAAAACTAAAGTCTTTGAACGAGATAATTGGTTCAGTCATGATATATCATTACCTTTCTACATTCATTTACATATCTGATTCAACAAAATAATTATTCTTTACGTAAACTACCTTTTTTTATTTGAGATGAAGCATATGCTTTTAATAATATTGTCCCAATAATGCCAACTGAAATAATATTTAATACTGCAGAGATAACACCTTGTGTATAAACCTTGTTAGCTGGTTCGTTATAAATCAAAATATCTAATGTTGGTGCAATAAGTGCCCAGCATATAATATTCGCAATAATTTGACCGATATTAAAATAAATCATCGCCTTCCTAGAAAATCGGCCTGAAGAAAGATTTAATTTTAGGCCAATCCATCCATATAAACAGCCTATAATTCCCGAGCAAATAACCCAACTCCACCAGGCACTACCGTATGTCGTGAAATCTTTAATAGCGTGACCAATTAATCCAGTCATTAAACCAGCAAAAGGTCCAAATATTGCAGATATTAATGCTAAAAATGCATAAGATGTTTCTATATTCGTATTAGGAAACCCTGTTGGTATTACAACAAAACGCCCTAAAATTACAAAGACCGCTGCTCCTATACCAATTGCAACAACAGTTTTAACTGAAATATCTTGTTTTTTCATCTTCATTACTCCTTACATAAAAAATTCATTAAATCGATGGTGCTTTAGATAAATGAATTGTCCAATCATTTCCAGTACCAATATGATATAAATCTGAAAATGAGTCTTGATTAACTGCTACACCAATATTCACTAGCGAGTTAACATATACAAGAGGTTCACCCACATTAACATCTGCAAATGATCGCGCAAATTTAATAATATTTTGATAGACTTTCTTATCTTGATGATAAATTGTTACCACCAAATTATTACCATGAACAATTTCCAAGGATTTTAAGAATGTCAATGGAATATTTGTCCATAATGACCCAAATCTGATATCTAAAATATCAATACTTCCTATAACAGCATCCTCATTTTTTGTCGCTTCTCTTATTTCTAATGCTTCAATACTATTAACGTTAATTGCCTGACCGAGGCTTTCAAATGCTATCTTTTTGGCAGCTAATCTCGCTCCATTGTATGCATAAACATCCCTACCATGAAAAGTATGACTTTCTTCCGAATGAGGCAATCGGCTTTTCACTTCATCAATTTCGATAACTTTTTTAATACCTTCGTAATGTTTGATATGACTTAAAGAGCCATTATCAGGTGTAATAATGTAATGACCCGATTCTGTTAAGCAAGCAATGCTCCGCCTATCACTACCTACACCCGGGTCTACCACTGATACAAAAACTGTGCCTTTAGGCCAGTATTTTACAGTTTGATATAAACGATATGACGCTACCCAAATGTCATACGGTGGTATATCATGCGTTAAGTTTTCGACACGTATATCATCACTTACAGTATATGCAACTCCATACATTGCACTTACAGCGCCATCACTAAGTCCAAAATCTGATTGCAATACCAAATAATTTCCCATAAAATGCCTCCTTTTTTTAAACTTCAAAAAAATATTATCTACATATTTAATGTTCTATATTTTGAATTTTCAGAATTATATTAAAATAGTACGAGTCACTTGATGCAAAGTCAATAGTAGTGACTATAAAAATGATAATAATAGTCAGATTTATCTCATTAACTAAATTTCACGGACTTGTAATCACTTCTTTATGTTTGAATTAATTGACTAGGGTATAACAATAGTGTGGTGTTTTATAGGTCATTCTTTAAATACATCACAGAAAAATATTCGAATTCGAAATAAAATGCTTGCATCTTTATTTTGTAGGTGGTATTGTATGTATATCAAGTATAAAAAATATATCTAAGAGATAAAAATATGGAGGTTTTATATTATGACTAACTTTACTTTTGATGGTGCACACAGTAGTTTAGAATTCCAAATTAAACATTTAATGGTTTCTAAAGTGAAAGGTTCATTTGATCAATTTGATGTAGCTGTTGAAGGAGATATTAATGACTTCAGTACTTTGAAAGCTACTGCAACAATTATTCCAAGCTCAATTAACACTAAAAACGAAGCACGTGATAACCACTTAAAATCTGGTGATTTCTTTGGTACTGATGAATTTGATAAAATCACATTTGAAACAAAATCAGTATCTGAAAGCAAAGTTGTTGGTGATTTAACAATTAAAGGCATCACTAACGAAGAAACATTCGATGTTGAATTCAACGGAGTAAGTAAAAATCCAATGGATGGTTCTCAAGTAACAGGTGTTATTGTTACTGGTACAATCAATAGAGAAAAATATGGCATTAACTTTAACCAAGCACTTGAAACTGGTGGAGTAATGCTAGGTAAAGATGTGAAATTCGAAGCATCAGCTGAATTTTCAATCTCAGAATAATCTCATTACACAATCCTCATTGTTTTAATATATACGAAATGCCAACTATATCATCCCTAGGTATAGTTGGCATTTTTTAACTTCTAATTAAAAATCGCTAAGATTTAAACTTATATTAAGACACCTTTCATTCAGGTAGGTCTTATTGAAACTGAAAACTTTGATGACCTTTTGCAAAGCCATTAACCGTATAAAGCATAGATCCTCCGCCCATTTCTATATCATTGGAACAAATGATGAGTTGATTTGTGCCAGGTATAAATTGCGGATGCGTAGAACGTAACATATGCCCTTCATCTCGGCCTGGTATCAATATTTGTCCTATTGGATAACCCCTTTTATTAAATACTAATACTCGGCCTTGACCATACATTGCCACATATAAATTATCATCTCTATCAATACAACATGAGTCTGGTCCTTCATGACCTGTAAAATAGTACGGTATGGTAGCTCCAAATGGTTGTATCGTCACACCATCATCTTCAAGTGCAATGCGATGTAATCGATTGGCTGTTGTTTCTGTTACCCATAGTACTTTTTCATCTGTACTTAAAGCAATACCATTGGCTACGCTAATATTTTGAATGATAGGCGTCACTGTTCTAAAGTCCGGCGCAACATAATAAACGCCTCCTAGTGGGTTGGTAGAGTATCCTCTAAAATCTGTAAAATAAAATCCACCTTTAGAATCAAATACCATGTCATCAATACAATATGTTGTTGAAAGATCTTCAATAATATCTTGTATGTTGTCACCATTTTCTGTCGCTGCAAAAATGCCTCCTGTAGATTTAAAATCTCCTAAATAACAAACGAATAATCGGCCATCTTTATGTATTTTGATTGCTGCAGGATTCGCTTTATGACTTACAAAAGGTTGTTTAATTTCCTTCGTTTCAGGATTGACTTTGAAAATATTACCTTCGAATACATCCAATAAAAATAATTGGCCATGTCGATCAAAATTTAATCCTTCTAATTGCAATCCTTTTTTTGAAATTTCAAGCCATGGTTCAGCTGTAATTGTTTGTAATTCACTTTCAGATATAATTGGAACAGCACTATTAGACTTCCCGCTATAAAATAATGTAGGTAAATCTTGTTGTGACATCATGATCATTCCTTTCATTTCATTCGTTTTAACTATCATTTTTATTTTAAACAAGGGAACATTTAAATCAAATGATAACGTTTTCATTTATCTATTTTATCGGTCTAGTGGCTGATTTCAAGCTAGAAATATTGAATGACAATACAACTCTGTTAAAATGATGGACGTAGACAAATATGCGTATTGACGCTTTATTTTAAAAATTAACATGCTTATAACATGTTTTTAGAAGGAGATTAACCTATGAACTATCAAGTTCTTTTATATTATAAATATACGACGATTGATGACCCTGAACAGTTTGCTCAGGATCACTTAGCCTTTTGTAAAGCACACCATTTAAAAGGTAGAATTCTTGTTTCTACAGAAGGTATTAACGGCACATTATCTGGTACAAAAGAAGAAACCGAACAATATATGGCACATATGCATGCCGATGAACGATTCAAAGATATGGTGTTTAAAATTGATGAAGCTGAAGGACATGCTTTTAAGAAAATGCATGTACGTCCTCGAAAAGAGATTGTTGCTTTAGATTTAGAAGAAGACGTCGATCCAAGACACACAACTGGCCAATATTTATCACCTGTAGAATTTAGAAAAGCTCTTGAAGATGATGACACAGTCATTATTGATGCACGTAATGATTATGAATTTGATTTAGGTCATTTCCGAGGTGCAATTCGTCCAAATATCACGCGCTTTAGAGATTTGCCTGACTGGATTAAAGAGAATAAAGCGTTATTTGCAGATAAAAAAGTGGTTACGTACTGTACTGGTGGCATTCGATGTGAAAAATTTTCTGGATGGCTTTTAAAAGAAGGTTTCGAAGATGTAGCACAACTTCATGGCGGTATAGCTACATATGGTAAAGATCCTGAAACAAAAGGTGAATATTGGGACGGTAAAATGTACGTATTTGATGACCGCATCAGTGTTAATATCAACCAAGTTGAAAAAACAATTATTGGTAAGGATTGGTTTGATGGCAAACCATGTGAACGTTATATTAATTGCGCTAACCCTGAATGTAATAAGCAAATATTAGTTTCAGAAGAAAATGAAGCCAAATATTTAGGTGCATGCTCTTATGAATGTGCTAAACATGAGCGTAATCGTTATATTCAAGCAAACAATATTAGTGATAACGAGTGGCAACATCGTTTAACAAACTTTGATGATTTACATCAACATGCTTAGTTTTAATTAAATACCTATCAAAACACGCTTTGAAAATCCGATTTATAAAGGTTTTTCAGGGCTGTTTTTTATGCGCATACATAACCTGATATGTTTTTAATTATGCGCATGTTATACTAAATTAAATTTTAATACTGCGGGGTGTCTTAAAATGCACATTTTAGTAACAGGATTTGCGCCTTTTGACAATCAAAATATTAATCCCTCATGGGAAGCTGTGTCTCTACTAGAAAATATTATTGGCACACATACAATCGATAAATTAAAACTACCAACCTCTTTTAAGAAAGTAGATACTATTATAAATAAAAAGTTGGCATCTAATCATTATGATGTTGTACTAGCTATAGGACAAGCTGGTGGTAGAAATGCCATTACACCAGAACGTGTCGCCATTAATATTGATGATGCACGTATTCCAGATAATGATGATTTTCAACCTATTGATCAAGCCATTCATTTAGACGGTGCGCCAGCTTATTTTTCAAATTTACCAGTTAAAGCAATGACTCAAAGTATTATTAACCAAGGACTTCCAGGAGCACTTTCAAATAGTGCAGGTACGTATGTATGTAATCACTTGCTTTATCACTTAGGCTATTTACAAGATAAGCATTACCCTCACCTTCGATTCGGATTTATTCATGTGCCATACATACCAGAGCAGATTGGTGGTAAACCCGATACACCATCTATACCATTAGAAAAGATAGTTGCAGGTTTGACTGCAGCCATTGAAGCTATTTCTAATGATGAGGATTTACGTATAGCTCTAGGCACAACGGAATAGTTATAAGAGTAACAACAAAAGCACCCTAATTTGTTAGTTTAAGTCTAACTTTAGGGTGCTTTTGGATGATTGGTATACAGTTTTACTATAATGATGTATTTTAGCTAAACGACATTGTTTAGTCTTCTTTTTTTAACTTCCTAAAATTTACAAATGTATAAATAATAAATGCTATATTTAGAATGATGAGTATACTTACTGAAACTAAATTAAAAGTGTCTGGTTCTTTACTAAAGATAGATGCTATCCTTGCTATCAAACTTGGCAATGAAATTACCAACACGATAAGCGCATAAATTTTCTGTTTAATTAAAATACAAGTTCCAATAACTAATATTAAAAATGTTATCCCAATAATGAAACTCTGTTTGTCACTTAACTCAAAGAAACTATAGATAGGATATTTTTTAATAATCAAGCCACCTAAAATCATCCATAAAAATACGATAATTCCATAAGTCACATTTATAACATATGTTATTTTTTGGTCACCAAATCGGACTAATGTATTGCGTAGAATCAGCATACCAATGACAACACCTAAAATAACGATACTAGCTATATACAATAAAAATGCAATTGTCACATCGAATGTACCCAAATCTAAAAACATAGGAATTATAATGACTGCTAAAGCAAAAGCGAAGTACAACGTAATATATTTATATAAACCGGTAGTAAGACTTATCTCAGGTGATAACTGATCAGCCATTGACTTAATCGGTGTATTAATAATTGAACTTGTATCTTCGTTATTTTTTTCAGCCATAGTTAAATGATCTTCGAGCTCTTCCAATAGTTCTTCTACTTCTTCTTCAGTTTTACCTCTAAATAACAATTCAACACGTAATTTTTCCAAAAAATCTTGAGACTGTTTACTTAACATCGTTTTCCCCTCCAAACAAGTTAATCATTCCTTTATTCAAAGCTTGCCATTTTGATTTAAATACTTTTAATTCCTTTAAACCTGACTCGGTAATCGTATAGTACTTTCGCCTTGGGCCACCATTACTAGATTTTTTTATAGTCGTATCAACGTATCCTTTTTTGTTTAAACGCATTAAAACTGGATAAATACTACCTTCACTTATCTCTGGAAACTCTTGATTCTTAAGTTTCGTCATAATTTCATATCCATATGTTTCGCCTTGGGCAATGAGACCTAATATTGCCCCATCTAAGAGACCTTTCATAATCTGATTTGACACTGACATTTTCATCACCTACTATCTTACATTATAAGATAGTACATTGAGGACTTTTCGTCAACTATCTTATATTATAAGTTAGTCATGATTTACATTCCTTAAATGACTAACAACTTTGTTAATAGGGTAATACTTACGGAAGTATGTTTTATTTATGGGGAGGAATTAATAATGACTACAAAAACGGTATTTGATGTCATTGAAATGGGTTTAGGATATTTAGTAAATGTGTATGATACTTGGAAAGTTGAAAAGGTACTTGATGATTATCATAAGCCTTTTTCTAATACCATTCATTGGCAATTTGGGCATGTATTAACAATTTTTGAATCAGCCTTAGCTGTTGCTGGTAAAGAGAATATTGATTTAAATATATATAGACCTTTATTCGGAAATGGTTCGTCTCCAGATGAATGGAAGGACGAAATACCGAGTATTGGAACGATTTTAGAAGGTCTTCAAACATTACCTGAACGTGCACGAAATCTAACTGAAGATGATTTAGCAATTGAATTGAAACAGCCAATTGTCGGTTGTAATAACTTAGAAGAGTTATTAGTATTAAATGCCATTCACATCCCACTTCATGCTGGTAAAATTGAAGAAATGTCTCGTATATTAAAAAATTTAAAATAAATATGTGCTTATTAACCGTTAACAATACGTTAACGGATTTTTTTATTTGTTTAAAAGGCCACTTTATTAAATTTAATTAACACCAATGATTTCTCTTCTTCACCGATTCTCGAAAAATAATTATATTAATGATTTCGTTAATTGAATTTTATATTTAATTATTACTGTACATCTTTTGAAGTTAGCTTTATTCTTAAATTGAAATATGTATAAAACATAGAAAGAAGGACGTTTTAACATGGAAAACACGGTTAAATATCGTAAGTTTATACTCCCTATCGTTGTAGGTCTCCTTATTTGGGCACTTACACCTTTTAAACCGGATGCTGTGGATCCAACAGCATGGTATATGTTCGCAATATTCGTCGCGACAATCATTGCTTGTATTACACAACCGATGCCAATTGGAGCTGTCTCTATAATTGGATTTACAATCATGGTACTCGTTGGCATTGTTGACATGAAAACGGCTGTCGCTGGTTTTGGTAATAATAGTATATGGTTAATTGCTATGGCATTTTTCATTTCGAGAGGATTTGTGAAAACAGGTCTTGGTAGACGTATCGCACTTCATTTCGTCAAATTATTTGGTAAAAAAACATTAGGCTTAGCATATTCTATCGTCGGTGTAGATTTAATTCTAGCGCCTGCTACACCAAGTAATACCGCGCGTGCTGGTGGAATCATGTTCCCAATTATCAAATCACTTTCTGAATCATTTGGTTCGAAACCAAAAGACGAATCATCACGCAAAATGGGTGCATTTCTTGTTTTCACAGAATTCCAAGGTAACTTAATTACTGCTGCTATGTTTTTAACTGCAATGGCCGGTAACCCCCTTGCACAAAATTTAGCATCTAGCACATCTAATGTTCACATTACATGGATGAATTGGTTCCTAGCTGCTTTAGTTCCTGGACTTGTTTCCTTAATTGTTGTACCTTTTATTATTTATAAAATTTATCCACCAACTGTTAAAGAAACACCAAATGCTAAGAGTTGGGCTGAAAATGAATTAGCGACTATGGGTAAAATCGCTTTAGCTGAAAAATTTATGATTGGTATTTTTGTCATTGCTCTAACACTATGGATTGTCGGAAGTTTCATTCATATTGATGCAACTTTAACGGCCTTTATTGCGCTAGCATTGTTATTATTGACAGGCGTCTTAACATGGCAAGACATTTTAAACGAAACAGGTGCTTGGAACACATTAGTATGGTTCTCAGTGTTAGTGTTAATGGCCGACCAATTAAACAAGCTTGGATTTATTCCTTGGTTAAGTAAATCCATTGCTACAAGTCTTGGTGGCTTAAGTTGGCCTATAGTACTGGTCATTTTAATATTGTTCTACTTCTATTCACATTACTTATTTGCAAGTTCTACAGCACATATCAGTGCGATGTATGCAGCATTACTAGGCGTTGCCATCGCAGCCGGTGCACCACCATTATTCAGTGCATTAATGTTAGGTTTCTTTGGTAACCTTTTAGCTTCAACAACACACTATAGTAGTGGTCCAGCGCCGATTCTATTCTCTTCAGGTTACGTGACTCAAAAACGTTGGTGGACAATGAACTTGATCTTAGGTTTCGTCTACTTTATTATCTGGATTGGTTTAGGATCACTTTGGATGAAAGTAATTGGTATATTTTAAAATATTTAAATTAGCGCTCGAATCTCATTGATTTGGGCGCTTTTTAATTTGTATTTAAAATCAATCTTTGCTAAATCAAGACTCCCTTTTTAAAATACGTTTATCCTTTAAATCATTGCGTACTTCACTGAAAATTTGTATAAAGATTTAAGTCATTACGTAACATCACATAAAATACATTTCTATATTAATCCGCTTCGTTGATTAACATTACTTATGTATCATAAATCATCAAACAAAAAACACTTTCGCTTAAATTCATTTAATTATGAATTCAAAGAAAGTGCTTTATTTTATATTTAATGTTTCAAATTTATACGGCTGTCACTATTACTGCACACATACCTCAGTCTCACCTTAACATGACACAAAGGAAGTTGAAAACACGTATAATTATCTCTCCTCGTATTTTATAGGGTTTTTGCGACTGGATGTTTCTTCAATTTAATGTATTGAGAAAGACTATATAACACAATACCTGTCCAAATAAATATAAACGTAATTAATTGATCTAAACTAAAAGGCTCTTTGAAAACAAATATGCCGAGTACAAACATTATTGTTGGTCCAACGTATTGAATAAATCCTATTAGTGAAAGTGGAATACGTTTTGCCCCGGCTGAGAATAGGATTAGTGGTATTGCCGTAATAGCACCAGAAAATAACAACCAAAATGATGACATGTTCAATCCAAATGACATCTGATGTTGCTGCCATAAATAAATAACGTATATTAGTCCAGCAGGTGCGGTAACAATACATTCAATCGTAATACTGCTGATGGCATCAATATGTACTACTTTTTTCAATAATCCGTATGTACCAAAGGATAACGCTAATATAATAGAGACGATTGGGAATTCTCCAATCTTCAGTGTCATATATAGTACACCAATGAATGCGAATAATATGGCTAACCATTCAAATTTATTGAATCTTTCTTTTAAAAAGATAAGTGCGAGTAAAATACTGACAAGTGGATTTATATAATAACCTAAACTTGTTTGTAGGACGTGTCCGTTCGTTACAGCCCAAATAAATGTACCCCAATTCAAGGTGATCACATAACCCGCTACGACAATTGCTAGTAATTGAATGGGCTTGGCTAACAATTGATTCATATCTCGTTGAAATGCATTGCGTTGTTTTTGTCCAACCGCGAGTATGAAAATCATGAATATTGCTGAAAATATAATACGAAAGGCTAAAATTTCAAATGCGCCTATTTCATCAACGAATTGCCAATATATAGGTAGTATTCCCCACAGAATGTATGCACTGAGTGCTAAAAATATACCTTTTTTATATTCTGTATTCACTTACATACCTCCTTACTCTCCCAAATTTTTAACATGTTACGCTCACTTAGTTAAGCTAATATAACGATTTTACTAATAATATTTCGATAAAGATATCATTTTGTTTATATTTCCCACGTTTATTCACCAACCACTAAACAATATTAATTTTATAAATAATTCTGTACAAATCAGGGTATATTGCCAGAAAGACTACCATACAACATAAAGGATGGATACAAATGACTTTACCTAAAATTGGAAAGCCTGCAACACGCGCGTTAAATTCACAAGGTATATACACATTAGAAGCAGTATCACAATATACGAAGTCATCTCTAATGGAGATGCATGGCGTTGGTCCTAAAGCTATATCAATATTGGAACAAGCTTTATTTCAGCACCAACTACATTTTAAAACGGAAGTTCATTCATCATTACCTTTTTTATTAACAGGAGATGTGTCATGCAATCATGCGCCTAAACGTCAACAAATGATAGATTTTATAGTTGCTACAGCAGCATTAGATATTGAATTATTACGTTCACTGGTTACAACAGAATTTATTTGGTCTGTCCCTGGACGCTTTGACATATACGGACCTCAAATATTAATTCAAGAACTATCTAATCATTACAATCAGGTTGCTAGTCTCAATATCCACTCCAGCATCACACATGGGTGCTTAGGTTCCATGCATGGTATTGAAATATTAAAAACTGGTAAAGAGATTCATTTTGCTCATTTTTTTGAATTTGAAAATCATAAAAAGGATGCCAAGTTAAGCAAAGTGACATCTTACATTGTTGTTGATTAATGTATCAAATTATATATATCGCAAAAAATTCTTTTGCGGTCACATGTATATTTTATATAACAAATAATTTTGCATAACATTTTCGTCATATGAACACTTATTACTAGAGTGCACATTGAACATACAGTATGATTAAATATCATGTTATGAAAGAAGGATATATTTTGACTGTTTTTAAAAATGAGCGCTTAAGCTGGTTACCATACATAGCTATTGTCATTTTGTTACACGTTATTGGGTTTAGTTTTTTATGGATTGCTGGAAAAGACCATCATATCTTATTTGGTATGGGGATTCTTGCATATACATTAGGTTTACGTCATGCATTTGATGCTGATCATATCGCCGCGATAGATAATACGGTTCGCAAATTATTACAGCAACGCAAAGATCCATCTGGTGTTGGTTTCTACTTTTCAATTGGACATTCATCTGTCGTATTTTTAATGGCTGTTTTTTTAGGGGTATCTGTAAAATGGGCTAAAGATGAATTACCACATTTCCAAGATATTGGTGGAACAATTGGTACACTAGTTTCAGGTTTCTTTTTAGTGCTTATCGGTGTGTTGAATCTAATTATTTTAATCTCTTTAATTAACTTGTTCGCTAAATTACGACGTGAACACATTGAAGAAGCTGAAGTCGATGCATTACTTGAATCTAGAGGATTTGTTTCTCGATTTGTAGGACCTTATTTCAAATTAATCACGCGTAGTTGGCACGTATTGCCACTTGGCTTTTTATTTGGACTTGGTTTTGATACAGCTAGTGAAATTACGTTACTTGCTCTTTCTTCAGGCGCATCACAACAAGCCATTTCATTTATCGGAATCTTATCTTTACCAATTTTATTCGCATCAGGTATGAGTTTGTTGGATACTTTAGATGGTGTTGTAATGAAATATGCCTATAATTGGGCATTCTTCAATCCTATTCGCAAAATCTATTACAATATAACGATTACTACGATATCCGTCATAGCTGCATTAGTGATTGGGATGATTGAATTGCTGCAAATTCTTGCTGATAAGCTAGACTTACACGGTGCATTTTGGGCATTTATTAGTTCAATCGAATTTGATTATTTAGGCTATATTCTAGTCGCTTTATTTTTAATAACTTGGCTTATTTCAAGCTTAATTTGGAAGTTTGGTCGCATAGAACACAAATGGTCTAAATAAAGTAACTTGTCTTGCAACTACCTTTGTATTGTTACATTTTTAGACATCCTGCACACTTCTTCCATTATGCTACACTCTCAGTAGTCATCTTTAAATCGTTTCTTTTAGAGATGACTTCATTTTGATAGCGTATTTTTCTATTTAAAATGTGGTTATCCAAAATTCAATACTTTCGAATTTAAAGTTTCAGCATTTCTGTTTAAAATTTAACTATAATCTTTAATACAGGAGGCGTTATGCTTATGAATATTGCGAAGTTAGAGGATTATTTACAAATTGATTCATCTCGTTATAATCGACCGAGTATTGAAGCATTAAATTATTATGCAACTCGTTTTATGTTAACTATACCTTTTGAAAATATTGATGTTCAAAATGGTAAGCCGATATCTATAAATATCGATGCACTTTTTAATAAAATTGTTCGTGATAAACGTGGTGGTTTTTGTTATGAGTTAAATACATTTTTCAAAACCTATTTACAACAAAAAGGATTTAATCCCGAATTAATGTCAGCTACTATTCATACACCCGGTGGCGGTCGCAGTCTGAACGGTTCACATGCTTCACTTGTTGTTTCTATAAATGATGTATTCTATGTAACTGATGTTGGCTTTGGAGACTTACCTCTACACGCCATTCCTATTACTTCGTCAGAGCATACACAACCGATTACTGACATCAGTGGTACGTTTCGTGCTATCTTTAACAACGAAGACAAGGATATTTTCTATGTTCAAAAATTCGAAAATGATAATTGGCATACAAAATATGAAGCTGAATTTAAAGCTAAATGTATTGCAGATTTTGATAAAAATATTGAATATAATCAAACGCATCCAGATTCAATATTTGTACAGCATTTATTAATTACAATGCCACAATCGTTTGGCCGTGCTACAATGTCTGAAAATCATTTAACTTTGACAAAAGATGGAACGCCAGAAAAGTTAGCTATCACTAAAGATAACTATCAACAATTTTTGAAAACATTTTTTGGCCTAGATGTTACTATCAATCGAATTGAAAACAGTGAAAGTCAATCATAAGCATACGGACGTGACTTACTTTAATGTAGGTAACGTCCTTTTTAAATACACATGTTCGTCAGAGAATGGGACAGAAATGATACAGCGCCACTAATAATTGATGATTTAGTGGTTCTTACACATTAGCCAAAGCTCGTGTGTACTTATAAATAGGCATGCATGAGTAAAACTGATGCACAAGAAATACTAATTTCTAAAGAAAAAGTATTTCTTTATCGACACTCTGCGCAAACACAACAAAAAGGATGTGGCACAAACTTCATGCCACACCCTTCTTTTGAACCGCTTCATTTTACTTAAGCAAGTGCATCTACAACATAAATGACACCTACGAATACAAATGCAATAGCAATCATCGTCGAAATAAAGACGATACCCATTAATGGATTAAATAATAAAATGACACCGAAAACAATACCTAATAAATTAAAAATCACTGAAATTAGTTTTAAGCTACCACTACCCGAAAACGTAAATAATCCAGCGATAGAACTAAAAATAAACCAAAAAGCAAACATGTAGATAAAAAATGCCGAGCTAGCACCAACATTAAAAATGACAATAAGACCAAAGAGAATATCTACAATCCCCATAAACAGAATCCAATTTTGGTTACCACCAACTAAAGCTTTGGCTTTTCTACGATAAACAATTTGAATCACACCATTAATCAATACAAATAATCCAATTAACCATGTGATTGCATAAAAGTTTTCAATTGGGAACGTAAAAATAACAACTGCTAACATTAATAACAGCACACCCATAATCAAACTAGACCATTTAATTCCTTGATTTCCTTTTTCCATAACAATCATTTCCTTTCAAACAACGCCTTCTTTATATTTTCATTAGTGCCACTATTGTTCATTGATTAAATTCCCTCATCTTAACTTATAGAAACATTTCCTCAGTGCAAATACTGCGATGCTCAAATTAGTTGAATTGCTTTCCAATAATCCAAATTCACCCGAGAAAATCACGATATATTAATATCTTTCAACTATGTAAGATTCAAACATTGAATTGTAAGTTTAGATAAAGGCTACTGTTCTACTTATTATTTAAAATGAAATTAAATACAAAAGGAGTGATACTATGACGATATTATCAGTGCAACATGTTTCAAAAACATACGGTAAAAAGCACACATTTCAAGCACTTAAAGATATTAACTTTGACATACAAAAAGGCGAATTCGTTGCGATTATGGGGCCTTCTGGATCAGGTAAGACAACCTTATTAAATGTACTAAGTTCAATTGACCAAATTTCTAGCGGTAGCGTGATTGCTAACGGACAAGAGCTTAATAAACTTAATCAAAAAGCACTTGCCAAATTCCGTAAAGAATCATTAGGTTTCATCTTCCAAGATTACAGTATTCTGCCGACATTAACCGTTAAAGAAAACATTATGTTACCTTTATCTGTTCAAAAAATGTCGAAGGCAACAATGGAAGAAAATTATAAAGCGATAACGACAGCATTAGGTATTTATGACCTAGGAAATAAATACACTAGCGAATTATCTGGTGGTCAACAACAAAGAACTGCAGCAGCGAGAGCATTTGTTCACAAACCACAAATCATATTTGCAGATGAGCCAACAGGCGCACTCGACTCGAAAAGTGCAAATGACCTATTACAACGTTTGGAAGAAATGAATAAATCGTTTGATACAACTATTGTCATGGTTACACATGATCCGGTTGCAGCAAGTTTTGCAGAACGTGTCATCATGCTAAAAGATGGCCAAATTCATACACAACTTTATCAGGAAGGACGTTCTAAACAGGCCTTTTATGAAGACATTGTACATCTTCAATCAGTATTAGGTGGTGTCTCAAATGACATTTAACCATATCGTTTTAAAAAACTTACGTCAAAACTTAAAACATTATGCAATGTATTTATTTTCATTATTTTTTAGCATCGTCTTATATTTCAGTTTTACAACCTTACAGTTTACTAAAGGTGTAAATAATGACGACTCGATGGCCATCATTAAGAAAGGTGCTTTAGTCGGATCAATATTTTTATTTATCATTATTGTCATCTTTTTAATGTATGCCAATCATTTATTCGTGAAACGCCGTACACGTGAATTTGCGCTATTTCAGTTGATTGGTTTAACACGACAAAACATTTTGAAAATGTTAGCACTTGAACAAATGATTGTATTTTTAATCACAGGTGTTGTCGGTGTATTATGTGGCATTGCAGGTGCACAATTATTGCTTTCCATTGTATCTAAATTGATGTCGTTATCGATTAACTTATCGATACATTTCGAACCTATGGCCCTTGTTTTAACTATTTTAATGCTAATTATTGCGTATATACTGATTTTATTTCAAAGCAGTTTGTTTTTAAAAAGACGCAGTATCTTATCAATGATGAAAGACTCAATTAAGACTGATGTTACAACTGCGAAAGTAACGACTGCAGAGGTTATTTCAGGCGTATTAGGTATTGCTATGATTGCACTAGGCTATTATATGGCGACAGAAATGTTTGGTACGTTCAAAGCACTAACTATGGCTATGACATCACCGTTTATCATTTTATTTTTAACGGTTGTAGGCGCCTATTTATTCTTCAGAAGTTCCGTGTCACTGATTTTTAAAACTTTGAAAAAATCTAAAAATGGACGCGTATCTATTACAGATGTTGTATTTACATCGTCTATTATGTACCGAATGAAGAAAAATGCCATGTCTTTAACTATCATTGCAATTATTTCTGCAGTTACAGTAACTGTATTGTGTTTTGCGGCATTATCTAAATCAAATACAGATCAAACCCTTATATCTATGGCACCAAATGAATTTAACGTGGTCGCCTCTCAAGATGCGCAACAATTTGAATCTAAACTAAGCCAACAACATATTACATTTACTAAAAATTATTATGAAACTATCACTGTAAATAATGTTAAAGATCAGGTTATTACTTTGGAAAATGGTAGTGATTCAGGTCGCACGAATTCTATTTTAAGTGCAAATACAAAGTTAACTGGTAACAATGCCATCATTACAAATACAAAATCACTTCCTAACATTATTAATATCCATTTAAACAAAGATTTAGTAGTAAAAGGTACTAAGAATGAAACTTTCCGTGTTACTCAAGAAGACAAAGGTAAGGTTTATCCTTTAAATCTAAGCTTCAACTCACCTGTCGTCGAAGTAAGTCCTGAAAAGTATCAGCAGTTGAAAACACAAAATAACGTTCATACTTTTTATGGGTATGATATTAAACAAACATCACAAAAGGAAAAAGCTCAAGCAATTGCAAAACAGTTTGGAGACAAAGTCATCACGTATGATGACATGAAAAAAGAGGTCGATGCTACTAACGGTATTCTAATATTTGTTACATCATTTTTAGGATTAGCATTTTTAGTAGCAGCTGGATGTATTATTTATATTAAACAAATGGATGAAACTGAGGATGAACTAAGTAACTTCAGAATATTAAAACGCATAGGCTTTACGCATACAGATATGCTTAAGGGATTATTATTAAAAATTACTTTCAACTTCGGTTTACCATTATTGATTGCTATATTACATGCAGTATTCGCCGCCATAGCATTTATGAAATTGATGGGTAATATATCCTTCATGCCGGTTATTATAGTAATCATTGTATACACACTCATTTACATTGTTTTTGCTTTAATCGCTTTTGTACATTCAAACAAATTGATTAAGAAAACCATTTAACACTTGTGATTAAAAGATGCTTCATTGAGATTTTGATTTTAAGCAATGCAGTATAACTATTAATTGATTTATAAAAAAGGAGAGATTGAATCATGAAATTTAGAGAATTAGTAAAACAATCATACGAGGATTTGAAAAATTTGACTGTAACTTGGTATAACGTGATTGCTTTAGCAATGATTGTTATTGTCTTAAGCTCCGTTACAACGCCAATTATAGGTATTCCAGCTGGTTTATTAGGTGGCGCTTATTATTTAAAACGCCGTGAAGAAAAAGGTAAATAAATAAGCCTTCTGTGCTAAACTCAATATGTATTTCCTACCATAGAAAACATAAGGAGTTTGGACATCTTGAAGGAGATACTATTGTTGGTCGTCGTCATGGTAGTGCAATCATTACTTTGGTAGAAAGAGTATCCAAGATGATTATCACCTTACGACCCTTAGGTCGTAAGGCAACTGATATAGAAAACACTCTACACTCAATGTTTTCATCTTTACCTTCTCATATATTTAAATCAATTACTTTTTGATTGTGGTAAGGAGTTCTCAAACTGGAAAACAATATGTAACTGTCACGATATATCTATATTTTTTGCTGATCCAGGCACGCCATCACAGCGAGGTTTAAATGAACATTCTAACGGAATACTTAGACGCAGTGGATTAGATAAAGAACTGGATTTCAATTTAATAACGGATAATCATATCATCAGTGTTGTTCAAAATATCAATCATCGTCCTAGAAAATCTTTAGGTTATAGAACACCATTGGAAGTATTTATGAGTTTCATCGAAGATGATAAACTGTCCAGCTTAATTTGACAATCTAAAGCTATATAAAAAAGCCGTTGGTCTCTTCGAAACTACGGCTTTTCTCCGTGCTATAAAATCAGTATGGCGAAGCACAGTGATCATTGAATTCTGACTTTATATAACCAAGAGTATCTTTGGATACACTGATGATATCTATAACAGTATTGCTAATGTAGAATATATTTTCTTGATTATAGAATACAATAAATGGCTCCACTAAACCTTTTTTAATATATAAAGAATAATCAATTAAGTCTTTGTTTTTTATATTTTTAATAGTTGCAATAACATACTTCTCATCGGTAGAATGGATTTCTTCGTACCAGTTAGTAATATTAAAAAAACGACCAATTCTTGTTTTTTCTCTAAATTTAACAGGATATAAGTATTCAGACAAAAATGTACATTTCGTCTTTGATTGGTTATTAAATATAACATTAATAATATTAGAAATTTGCTTTTTATTGAGAACATCAATATCTAAGCGTATCCTATTTTTCTCAGGTGATTGAAAATAGGGAGTTTCATGTTCTAAATCAAAATGTATTTGTTGTGTTTCAAGATTAATAATCATTTTAATCTCCAATTCTTTTTAGGTTAGCATCGTATGTACCACTTCTTGTTTTCTTGCTACCTAAATTCTTAATACTGCTTGCACCTTTCCATTTTACCTTCTCATATATTTAAATCAATTACTTTTGATTGTGGTAAGGAGTTCTCAAACTGGAAAACAATATGTAACTGTCACGATATATCTATATTTTTTGCTGATCCAGGCACGCCATCACAGCGAGGTTTAAATGAACATTCTAACGGAATACTTAGACGCAGTGGATTAGATAAAGAACTAGATTTCAATTTAGTAACGGATGATCATATCATCAGTGTTGCTCAAAAAATCAATCATCGTCTTAGAAAATCTTTAGGTTATAGAACACCATTAGAAGTATTTATGAGTTTCATCGAAGATGATAAACTGTCCAGCTTAATTTGACAATCTAAAGATTTATAAAAAAGGAGAGATTGAATCATGAAATTTAGAGAATTAGTAAAACAATCATACGAGGATTTGAAAAATTTGACTGTAACTTGGTATAACGTGATTGCTTTAGCAATGATTGTTATTGTCTTAAGCGTAGTTACAACACCAATAATAGGTATTCCAGTTGGTTTATTAGGTGGCGCTTATTATTTAAAACGCCGCGAAGAAAAAGGTAAATAAACGCATTCCATCAGTATATTACATTGCTTTGACCTTTTATGTCAGGTTTTAATATCAACAAGTAGCGTTTATCGCTGCTTGTTTTTTATGAATTGCTTATAAAATCGTCATGTTTAAACGATATGTTACTTTGAAAACAAACAAATACCATAAAAGACTACATTTTTTTATTTTTATAAACCCCTTTAAATCAACGTTTCTAAGGTTTTTAAAAATCTTTTTAAATTTATTTTCAAAAAACACTGTACATTATGCCAATATGAGCGTATAGTTGGACTTACGTAATAAAAGCTCGTGAATTAAATTGTAGTGTATTTGTTTAGAATATCCTCTTTTTTAGTTATGAATTTGTTACAAATATTAAGTGCAAAAGCACATGGAGGTTTTCTATATGAATAACGGTACAGTAAAATGGTTTAACGCAGAAAAAGGTTTTGGTTTCATCGAACAAGAAAATGGCGGAGACGTATTCGTACATTTCTCAGGTATCGCTAGCGATGGCTACAAAACTTTAGAAGAAGGTCAAAAAGTTACTTTCGAAATCACTGAAGGTCAACGTGGAGACCAAGCAGTTAACGTACAAACTGTTTAATCTTACAAAATAAAACGACTCATTATAAATGAATCGCTTTGATTACCAACAAGGTTCTAAATCTTGTTGGTATTTTTTTATGCTATTTTGGATAATATAAATAATATGAGGCCATACCACGATGATTTATAAAAACTTATTTGCCAGATACATACTAATCAAAGCTACAAGAATGATTGCACCAACAAATGCTATGAAAGAAAGTACACTTGTTTTTATATTTCTAGCTTTAGTCGTTTGTACTTCACTAGGATCTTTTCCATTCATAAAAGCAACAATTCGATCGTAGTTATCCATTTTATGCACTTTTTTAAAGTCTTCTATTTTCATAGATGCATAATAACCTATTCCATAAATGACCATCACCGTTATACCCCAAGCCCAATTCCAATAAACAATTAAAGGTCCTGTTAAAATTGCAGCTAGTGTCATGAAAATAATCATCACATATGCCCATAAGTTAAGACTTCGTTGCACTTTAATATCAGGTACAAATGGAATAGTCCCTTTTACTAAATCATCTAAAGTTACATTGAACAATTCGCACATCATTAATAAGTTATGTATGTCTGGTAAGCTTTTGTCATTTTCCCAATTAGAAATACTCTGCCTAGATACATATAACTTTTCAGCAAGATATTCTTGTGAATAACCATCTCGTTCCCTATACTTTTTAATTTGTTTACTCAGATTCAATTACATACGCCTCCAGTCAATTAGTACAATCAGACTATCAGATAAAGTTAATTAAAGTCACCTTTATGATTGACTAAATGTTTTGACATACGACAAAATCAAGGTTCGAAGACTCCCTTAAGACAGACCTGTATGATTACGCGCTTGTAATTTTCTCAATGCCAACTTGAATTTCATTTATTAATGATGCAACTTTTCCCTGCTATTCAATGCTTGCGAAGTTAGTCCTATTTAAGAGATTACGTTCACACTATTTACTATTCGTTTTTCCAGCTTTCCAACTATGCTTTTCTAATCTTTTTTGTGCTATAAATTCTACCGCTTCAAAAATACATACTGCACTGATGAACCAGCTTAGGAGCCCAACAATAATGCTAATCAACCACATGTGCGTCATATGTAACATCATCCATGTAACTAAAATACATACTAATACCCCTGTCATACCAAACACTGCGCCACGACTTACATGCACAGCGACTTTATCACCATATTGCATACCTGTAATAAACATAGACACTAAAAATACTGCCGGAAACGTTGCAAATATACCACCAAATTCTTTCCAAGGTAGTGTTACAGATACAATATAACTTAATAATACTGCAAATCCCCCCACAAAAAATTTCATTAATGTTAATTTCATGATGTTCTGCCTCCAATAATTTATTACTTAATAACTGAATACAACTAATTATCACGCATTTTCCAAACTATAAATGTCTAATACTGAATATTGCGAGGGAAATAACAAACCAACAAACAACTGTGAATATTGCGCCTTTCCGATAACCTTTATGATTAATATAGAGAGATGTCAAAAATACAGTTAATATACAAGACAGAATACCGACAATTGCTCCAGTACTAAGATTCATCGACATCTCCACTAATTGCGTACCACGATGATCCAAAGCTAATGCGATAATAGCCGCAAGAAAGACTGCCGGCATAGTAGCTATAATGCCTCCTAACTTACCGCCTACCTTATCAGCAATAATTGAAGCTAATGCAACAGCGATACCACCAATGACAAAATGAAGAATTGCACTTCCAATTGAAAACATCTTCAACGTACCTTTCTATAATTAATTCAATACAAAACGTATCATTCACACAAAGTGTAAAACTTAAATTTTCTACTGTAAAGGCAACTCAAGCGATGTTCATAAAGCTTTCATGATACTTTCATAAACTAGCAATAAAGGGTTCAAATAAAGGTATATCCAGCTCAAATTAGGGAGTGGGACAGAAATGATATTTTCGCAAAATTTATTTCGTCGTCCCACCCCAACTTGCACATTATTGTAAGCTGACTTTCCGCCAGCTTCTATGTTGGGGCCCCGCCAACTTGCACATTATTGTAAGCTGACTTTTCGTCAGCTTCTGTGTTAGGGCCCTCACCCCAACTCGCATTGCCTGTAGAATTTCTTTTCGAAATTCTCTGTGTTGGGGCCCCTGACTAGAATTGAAAAAAGCTTGTTACAAGCGCATTTTCGTTCAGTCAACTACTGCCAATATAACTTCGTAGAGCATAGAACATTGATTTATGTACCAGCCTGATCAACATATAAATATAAATTTTTATGTTTCACGTAAAACAAAAAAAGACAAAGCTGTTATTATCTTAGCTTTGTCTTTTATGTGTTAGTCATCATGTATACGACATCCTACTACTAACGTTTATATATTCGAATTTTTATTTCATAATAATCTTCATGATCTTTGTCTTTATGCTCAACATGTAATCCTGTTTGTTGAATCGCTTGGATACTTTTGCCTACCTCATCTCGTGCTTGAGTGACATCTTGTGCAAAGCGAAGGTTTTGTGCTTTGACTTTTTCGGGCCCCGTTTTTTGGCGTACTCTATCTTCAGTCTGTTTCACATTTAGTTTTTGTGCAATGACTTGCTCAATCAACGCTTCTTGTTCGCTATCAGACAATGATAATACCGCTCTCGCATGGCGTTCAGTAATTTTACCTTCTCTTAAGCGAAGTAGTACTTTCGGCGCCAACTTCAATAAACGCAACTTATTTGCAATAAAGCTTTGACTTTTACCTAAACTTTTTGCCAATTCACTTTGCGTTGTATCACCAATTTCCAATAATTTCTTATAGGCTTCCGCTTCTTCAACAACAGACAAATTTTCTCTTTGAATATTCTCAATTAATGCCACAACAGCCGTCTCTTCATCATCCATATCACGAATAATAACGTCTGCTTGAGGTAAATTTAGTGATTGTATTGCTCTAAATCGGCGCTCTCCAGCAATAATTTCAAACATATCTTCTTCAATCGGTCTTACAACAATAGGCTGTAATAAACCATGTTCATGTATTGATTCAGCAAGTTCTTTAATTTTATTTGGTTCAAACACCTGTCTTGGTTGATAACGGTTGGGAACGATACGTTCAATTTGAATGGATTCAACATTACTATTGCGATCTTCTTCAATATGTCCAATGATGTCATCTTTGTTTTTCAAACCAAATAATTTTGAAAAAGGTTTTTTCATTATCCATTCGCTCCTTTTATGTTAGTTGTAAAGGATTATGCATTATTTTTCAAGTAAAGGAGTCTTATTAGGCGTCCCTGGTTTTCTTGGATACTTTTTCGGCGTCTGTCTTTTTTTATCAATAATGAACATCTGGCGCTCTCCAGCATCTTCTGGCAATTCAAAGGTATGTGTTTCTGTAACGTTACCACCTAACACACTAATTGCAAATTTTGCTTCTTCTAATTCTTCTTCACCTTTTGAAGATTTTAATGCAACAAACTGTCCACCTTTTTTAACTAGCGGTAAACACAATTCACTCAACACGGATAATCTAGCTACTGCTCTTGCAGTAACAACATCATAAGACTCCCTGTAGACACCCTTACCAAATGTTTCTGCTCTATCGTGTATAAAGCTGACATCCTGTAATTGTAATTCTGACGCTAAATGGTTTAAAAATTGAATACGCTTATTTAATGAATCAACAATCGTCACTTTTAACTGCGGAAACATTATTTTTAACGGAATACTTGGAAAACCAGCTCCAGCGCCTACATCACATATACTTATAGGCTGATTAAAATCAAAATAAAAACTAGGTGCAATGGAATCATAAAAATGTTTCAAATATACATCGTGTTCATCTGTAATACTTGTCAAATTCATCTTTTCATTCCATTCAACAAGTAAACGATAATATGTTTGAAACTGTTGTTTTTGAGTCTCAGTTAATTCAATATTATGTTCTTTTAATTGTTCTGCTAACCATTCTACAGTCATTAGTCACTCACCCTTTGGAGTTTACCTTGTTCTAAGTAAATCAATAATATAGATATGTCTGCTGGATTTACCCCTGATATTCTAGAAGCTTGTGCAATATTTAAAGGTTTTACTTCTGATAATTTTTCTCGCGCTTCAGTCGCCAAACTATCAATCTTACTATAATCTAAGTCTTCTGGAATTTTCTTTTCTTCCATACGCTTAACTTTCTCAACTTGTTGTAGTGATTTATTGATATAACCTTCATATTTTGTTTGTATTTCTACTTGTTCTTCAACATCTGCATTCAATTGATGTTCTTCTTCTAAAATTTCTAAAATTATATCGTAAGTCATTTCAGGTCTGCGTAATAAATCGATAGCTAAAATACCATCTTTTAAGCGAGAACCACCATGTTGTTCAATAATCGCTTGCGTATGTTCGTTTGGTTTAATACGAATATCTGATAAACGCTTAATTTCCGCATCAATTTGCTGACGTTTTTCATTAAAACGTGCATATCGTTCTTCAGAAATCATACCAAGTTCATATCCCATATCCGTCAATCTCAAATCAGCATTATCATGACGTAGTAACAAACGATATTCTGCACGTGATGTTAGTAAACGATAAGGTTCATTAGTACCTTTAGTTACAAGATCATCGATTAATACACCAATATATGCATCTGAACGACTTAATATCTTTTCGCCTGTGTTTAACACTTTACCTGCAGCGTTAATACCTGCCATCAATCCTTGTCCTGCTGCTTCTTCATAACCAGAAGTACCATTAATTTGACCTGCAGTGTATAAGTTTTTAATCATTTTCGTTTCAAGTGTAGGCCATAACTGCGTTGGCACAATCGCATCATATTCAATTGCGTAGCCGGCACGCATCATATCTGCTTTTTCAAGACCTGGTATCGTCTCTAACATTTGACGTTGCACATGTTCAGGAAGACTTGTAGACAATCCTTGTACATATACTTCATTTGTATTACGACCTTCAGGCTCTAAGAAAAGTTGATGTCGCGGCTTATCATTAAAACGAACAAATTTATCTTCAATTGAAGGGCAATAACGTGGCCCGGTTCCTTTAATCATCCCTGAATACATTGCAGATAGATGTAAATTATCATCGATAACTTTGTGTGTTTCAGCATTAGTATACGTTAACCAACATGGCAATTGATCTAATATATATTCTGTTGTTTCAAAGCTGAATGCACGACCTACATCGTCACCTGGTTGTATTTCAGTCTTCGAATAGTCAATTGTTTTTGAATTTACACGCGGGGGTGTACCTGTTTTAAAACGAACAATATCAAAACCAAGTTCTCTTAAATTGTCTGATAATGTGATTGATGGTAATTGGTGATTTGGTCCACTTGAATACTTCATATTACCTAAAATGATTTCACCACGTAAAAATGTTCCCGTTGTAATAATTACTGCTTTAGATAAATACTCTGTACCAATATTTGTACGTACACCTTTAACTTCATTATCTTCTATAATAAGTTCGTCTACCATACCTTGCATTATATGCAAATTTTCTTCATCTTCAATCACGCGTTTCATTTCTTGTTGATAAAGTACTTTATCTGCTTGCGCTCTTAGTGCTCTTACAGCAGGTCCTTTACCAGTATTTAACATTCTCATTTGAATGTGTGTTTTATCGATTGTTTTTGCCATTTGTCCACCTAAAGCATCAATTTCACGAACAACGATACCTTTAGCTGGTCCACCTACAGATGGGTTACATGGCATAAATGCAATATTATCTAAATTTATTGTTAGCATTAATGTTTTAGCACCACGTCTTGCAGATGCTAAACCTGCTTCTACACCTGCATGTCCCGCACCTATAACGATTACATCATATTCTTGAACCACAATATAAACCTCCTTATTTGATATCTTACTAGCCTTCTTAAGACGGTATTCCGTCTATTTCAATTACTATTTACCTAAGCAGAATTGACTGAATAACTGATCGATGAGTTCATCACTTGCAGTCTCACCAATAATTTCTCCTAATATTTCCCAAGTTCTAGTTAAATCAATTTGTACCATATCCATAGGCACACCAGATTCTGCTGCATCAATCGCATCTTGTATCGTTTGTCTTGCTTGTTTTAATAATGAAATATGTCTTGAATTAGAAACATAAGTCATATCTTGATTTTGTACTTCTCCACCAAAGAACAAATCTCGAATTTGTATTTCTAATTCATCAATACCTTCTTGTTTTAACATTGAAGTTTGAATTAATGGCGTATCGCCTATCATATCTTTAACTTCATTAATATCTATATTTTGCTCTAAATCCATTTTATTAACAATTACGATTACATCTTCATTTTTAACCACTTCATATAATGTGTAATCTTCTTGAGTCAATGCTTCGTTATTGTTTAATACAAATAAAATTAAGTCTGCTTGGCTAAGAGCCTTTCTAGAGCGTTCAACACCAATCTTCTCTACTATATCTTCTGTCTCACGTATACCAGCAGTATCAACTAATCTTAATGGCACGCCACGAACATTGACGTACTCTTCTAAGACATCTCTAGTCGTACCCGCTACCTCAGTTACAATCGCTTTATTATCTTGTATTAAATTATTTAACATCGATGATTTACCTACGTTTGGTTTACCAACAATAACTGTAGATAAACCTTCACGCATAATTTTACCCTGCGCACCGGTATCTAATAAATGATTAATTTCCTGTTTGATTTCTTTAGACTGCTCTAAAAGAAATTCAGTAGTCGCATCTTCAACATCATCGTATTCAGGATAATCAATATTCACTTCCACTTGAGCGAGTATCTCTAATATAGATTGACGTTGTTTTTTGATTAAGTCACTTAGACGACCTTCAATTTGATTCATCGCAACTTTAGAAGCTCTATCTGTTTTCGAGCGAATAAAGTCCATAACTGCTTCAGCTTGAGATAAATCAATACGACCATTTAAAAAGGCACGTTTTGTAAATTCACCTGGCTCAGCCATTCTAGCGCCATATGTCATAGTAAGTTCCAGTACTCTATTAATAGTTAAAATACCACCATGACAATTAATTTCTATAATATCTTCACGTGTAAATGTTTTTGGCGCTCTTAACACAGACACCATAACTTCTTCAACCACTTCTTTAGACTCTGGATCAATAATATGACCGTAATTAATCGTATGTGATGGAACATCATTTAAAAGATGTTTTCCTTTATATAATTTGTCAGCAATTTCAACGGCTTGCGGTCCAGACAATCGAACAATTCCAATTGCCCCTTCACCCATTGGTGTTGAAATACTCGTAATTGTATCTAAATCCATATTGCTACTCGCCTCCTTCAACGATGTGAATACATTTTAAAGTAAGTTATTATATCCCTGAGGTTAGTCTTACGCTTGTCTGAGGTAAGACTTCGGTATGTGTTGAGTGGTTAATGTTTTTCTCCCTTTCCCCTACCCTATCCTTACTTAATCTTTTTATTAAAAACTTTGGCAATTTTAAGTACGTGCTCAAGACTATTCTGTATTTGTAAAGTCGTCATATCTTTAGCTGGCTGTCTTGCTATTACAATAATATCTTTGGCCAATATATGCGACTTATGTACTTTGAAATTTTCACGTATTGCTCTTTTTATCTTGTTTCTTAACACTGCATTACCTAGTTTTTTAGAAACACTAATACCTAAGCGAAAATGGTCTATTTCTTTATTATTACAAGTGTATACAACAAATTGTCTGTTGGCTACAGAATGACCTTTTTTATATATTCTCTGAAAATCTGCATTCTTTTTAATTCGGTAAGCTTTTTCCAATAACATCACTCGCTTATTTATCGTTTTTATTTGAAGCTATATTTAAACTTCTATTGAGCTTATAACATAAATTTCTATTTATTCTTAATTTAAACGAAAAAAAAGATCACTGATGAGTCAGTGATCTTATGCAGATAAAACTTTACGGCCTTTACGACGACGGCGCGCTAAAACTTTACGGCCATTTTTTGTGCTCATGCGTTTTCTGAAACCATGAACTTTACTATGTTTACGTTTATTTGGTTGATAAGTACGTTTTACCATGCAAAACACCTCCATCTTTATACAGTTATCTAATATACCAGATTATGCAGACTCTGATCACTTTAATAGATAAGATTTTGCGTTTCTTAGATTAAAATTCTCGTATTAGCTCATTGATTATCTAGTCATAATTCAAGCAACTACTACAATATAACAAAATCCTTTTTATAACGCAAGTTCATTTTATACTACTGCTCAATTTTTTTACTTTTATCGATTAAAGATAGAAATACACGATGCGAGCAATCAAATTTCATAACATCAACATGAGTTTGCTCCGAAACATGAGTGTTTACAATATTTGAATACCTTATACAGTTCTTATACATACTTTATAAATTATTTCCCAAGCTGTTTTGATACACACACTAACAGATACTCTATAGAAGGAAAAGTTATCCACTTATGCACATTTATAGTTTTCAGAATTGTGGATAATTAGAAATTACACACAAAGTTATACTATTTTTAGCAACATATTCACAGGTATTTGACATATAGAGAACTGAAAAAGTATAATTGTGTGGATAAGTCGTCCAACTCATGATTTTATAAGGATTTATTTATTGATATTTACATAAAAATACTGTGCATAACTAATAAGCAGGATAAAGTTATCCACCGATTGTTATTAACTTGTGGATAATTATTAACATGGTGTGTTTAGAAGTTATCCACGGCTGTTATTTTTGTGTATAACTTAAAAATTTAAGAAAGATGGAGTAAATTTATGTCGGAAAAAGAAATTTGGGAAAAAGTGCTTGAAATTGCTCAAGAAAAATTATCAGCTGTAAGTTACTCAACTTTCCTAAAAGATACTGAGCTTTACACGATCAAAGATGGTGAAGCTATCGTATTATCGAGTATTCCTTTTAATGCAAATTGGTTAAATCAACAATATGCTGAAATTATCCAAGCAATCTTATTTGATGTTGTAGGCTATGAAGTAAAACCTCACTTTATTACTACTGAAGAATTAGCAAATTATAGTAATAATGAAACTGCTACTCCAAAAGAAACAACAAAACCTTCTACTGAAACAACTGAGGATAATCATGTGCTTGGTAGAGAGCAATTCAATGCCCATAACACATTTGACACTTTTGTAATCGGACCTGGTAACCGCTTTCCACATGCAGCGAGTTTAGCTGTGGCCGAAGCACCAGCCAAAGCGTACAATCCATTATTTATCTATGGAGGGGTTGGTTTAGGAAAAACCCATTTAATGCATGCCATTGGTCATCATGTTTTAGATAATAATCCAGATGCCAAAGTGATTTACACATCAAGTGAAAAATTCACAAATGAATTTATTAAATCAATTCGTGATAACGAAGGTGAAGCTTTCAGAGAAAGATATCGTAATATCGACGTCTTATTAATCGATGATATTCAGTTCATACAAAATAAAGTACAAACACAAGAAGAATTTTTCTATACTTTTAATGAATTGCATCAGAATAACAAGCAAATAGTTATTTCGAGTGATCGACCGCCAAAGGAAATTGCACAATTAGAAGATCGATTACGTTCACGCTTTGAATGGGGGCTAATTGTTGATATTACGCCACCAGATTATGAAACTCGAATGGCAATTTTGCAGAAGAAAATTGAAGAAGAAAAATTAGATATTCCACCAGAAGCTTTAAATTATATAGCAAATCAAATTCAATCTAATATTCGTGAATTAGAAGGTGCATTAACGCGTTTACTTGCATATTCACAATTATTAGGAAAACCAATTACAACTGAATTAACTGCTGAAGCTTTAAAAGATATCATTCAAGCACCAAAATCTAAAAAGATTACCATCCAAGATATTCAAAAAATTGTAGGCCAGTACTATAATGTTAGAATTGAAGATTTCAGTGCAAAAAAACGTACAAAGTCAATTGCATATCCGCGTCAAATAGCTATGTACTTGTCTAGAGAGCTTACAGATTTCTCATTACCTAAAATTGGTGAAGAATTTGGTGGGCGTGATCATACGACCGTCATTCATGCTCATGAAAAAATATCTAAAGATCTAAAAGAAGATCCTATTTTTAAACAAGAAGTAGAGAATCTTGAAAAAGAAATAAGAAATGTATAAGTAGGAAACTTTGGGAAATGCAATCTGTTATATAACAGCACTAATAATAACTATCATTTTTTACATTTCTATATGCTAATGTGGCAAGATGAGCAAAACTCATTTTGTGGATAATGTTTAAAAGTCATACACACCATACACAAGTTATCAACATGTGTATAACTTCGCCAAATCTATGTTTTTAAGACTTATCCACCAATCCACAGCACCTACTATTATTACTAAGAACTTAAAACCTATATAATTATATATAAACGACTGGAAGGAGTTTTAATTAATGATGGAATTCACTATTAAAAGAGATTATTTTATTACACAATTAAATGACACATTAAAAGCTATTTCACCAAGAACAACATTACCTATATTAACTGGTATCAAAATCGATGCGAAAGAACATGAAGTTATATTAACTGGTTCAGACTCTGAAATTTCAATAGAAATCACTATTCCTAAAACTGTAGATGGCGAAGATATTGTCAATATTTCAGAAACAGGCTCAGTAGTACTTCCTGGACGATTCTTTGTTGATATTATAAAAAAATTACCTGGTAAAGATGTTAAATTATCTACAAATGAACAATTCCAGACATTAATTACATCAGGTCATTCTGAATTTAATTTAAGTGGCTTAGATCCAGATCAATATCCTTTATTACCTCAAGTTTCTAGAGATGACGCAATTCAATTGTCGGTAAAAGTGCTTAAAAACGTGATTGCACAAACGAATTTTGCAGTGTCCACCTCAGAAACACGCCCAGTACTAACTGGTGTGAACTGGCTTATACAAGAAAATGAATTAATATGCACAGCGACTGACTCACACCGCTTGGCTGTAAGAAAGTTGCAGTTAGAAGATGTTTCTGAAAACAAAAATGTCATCATTCCAGGTAAGGCTTTAGCTGAATTAAATAAAATTATGTCTGACAATGAAGAAGACATTGATATCTTCTTTGCTTCAAACCAAGTTTTATTTAAAGTTGGAAATGTGAACTTTATTTCTCGATTATTAGAAGGACATTATCCTGATACAACACGTTTATTCCCTGAAAACTATGAAATTAAATTAAGTATAGACAATGGGGAGTTTTATCATGCGATTGATCGTGCATCTTTATTAGCACGTGAAGGTGGTAATAACGTTATCAAATTAAGTACAGGTGATGACGTTGTTGAATTATCTTCTACATCACCAGAAATTGGTACTGTAAAAGAAGAAGTTGATGCAAACGATGTTGAAGGTGGTAGCCTGAAAATTTCATTCAACTCTAAATATATGATGGATGCTTTAAAAGCAATCGATAATGATGAGGTTGAAGTTGAATTCTTCGGTACAATGAAACCATTTATTCTAAAACCAAAAGGTGACGACTCGGTAACGCAATTAATTTTACCAATCAGAACTTACTAAAAATAAATATAAATAAAGGATGACGTGATTAATTAAAACGTCATCCTTTATTTTTTTATGAAAAGAAAACCATACGCTATGCGTATGGTTCAGAAAAGGTTCTACCATTGTCACAAAAAATGCATCTCTACG